>JBEHXD010000012.1:0-27288 GCA_048498875.1 Verrucomicrobiota bacterium | reverse complement strand
GCGTGATTTGTGGCGAGTACATGAGGCAGGACGCAATCACGGTGGCAGACGCGACACGCAGTGGCTTCTGCGGGGCAGGAACGCACCGGGCGCGGCAAACCAGACGAACAGCTCGGTGGTCAGCAGGTAGGATTTGGCGGTGAATTCGATTTTCTGTGCTTTGTCGATCGCGGCGAAAGTTTTCTCGATGGCGTCGGAGTCGACTGCGCGGAAAAATTTCGCGCCGGTTTGATTGGCGATATCGATCAGGGCGTTTTCGTCCAAATCCGATAGTTGCCGGTTGTAAAGTTTGCGACCCAAGCGGTCCTTTTGGTAAACGCCTTCCGGGCTGATGGAGGGCATGAGGACGTAACCATCCTGGCCGACTCCGATGGTATAAATGGGCAGTCCGCGGGCCTTGGCGATTTCCGTCGCCTGGCTGGGAGCGAGAAGCCCGCTGTTGTTGGCGCCGTCAGTCAGCAGGACGATAAACGCACCTTTGCGTTTGTTGGCGTCGTTGCGATTCGCCTGATTGAGCCGGGTCAGGGCGATACCGAGTCCATCTCCAATGGCCGTGCCGTTGCCGAGTCCCATCACCATGGGAATGGAAATGCGTTCGATCTGACGGGCGAGCCAGTCGTGGTCAAAGGTCAGGGGTGAGAGGGTGTAGGCGCGGCCGCCAAAAACGACCAACCCGATGCGATCGTCGGGCCGGTGATTCACGAATGCCTGAATCACCGGCTTGATGGCCTGAAGGCGGTTGATGCGTTCGCCGCCGCGCTCGTAGTCTTCCGAAAGCATCGAGCCTGAAAGGTCGATCGCGAGCATGATATCGTAACCCTGCTGCTTGACGTCGCGTTTGTCCTCGATCTTTTGCGGCCGGGCGAGGGCGATGATCAGCAGCGTCAATCCCGCCATCCCCAGAATGGCGGGCCAGCGGGAACTGGGGATGATCGAGGGGCGGTGCCACGCCGCGGCAAAAGGCACGATCATCACCGGTGCACCGCGGCGTCCCCGCACCCACACCAGGAGAGGCAGGATCAGCAGGGTGGCGAGCCACCAGGGATGATGAAAAGTGAAACCAGAGGGCAACATCGGTGAGCTCGGGACCAGTTAAAGGCTGCCTTTGCTGTGCATCCGGGCGTGAAAGAACCGCACGAGAGCGTCGAGGCGTTCCTGCTCCGTACCGACGACGAGACGGCTCAGCGGATTGGGGAAAAGATGGCGGAATGAGGCGTCACGTTCCTGCTTCCATTCCGCGTGCGCGGCGCGTTGGGTCGAGGAGCTGCCATTGAGCGTGACCAGCCGGCCGGCGACAGGATCGTAGGTGGTAAGCACACGATCGAAGGGCAAGGCGACTTCCCACGGATCGTCGACACGAAAGCCCATCGTTTTGTAGCGGCGCGAAAGCACGCTCCAGCCGTCTGGCTCGACCCGCGGAGGAAAGTCGCCGAGCCAGATCATGATGCTGTGGCGCGGGGCCGCCTTGGCCAGCAGGCGCCAGGGGATGAAGTCTTGCGGAGAGCTGAACGCTGAGCGCTGAGCGCCGGAGGATTCCGTGTCTGATGCTGGCGCTCCGCCGTCCAGCGACGGAGCCGGTTGGCCGAGCAGCGTCGCCGCGGCGTGGAGAATCTGGCCCCGGCCGCGCACGGGTTCCTGGAGTTTGTAGCCCGACGGCGAAGCGTGAAGGAAGCCGACGCGGTCGCGATTGACGGCGCCCAGCATCATCACCAATCCCGCCAGCTCGAGCAGCGCTTCCCGTTTTGATTGGGAGCCGGAGCCAAATTGCAGGCTGACTGAATCCTCGAACACCAGCAGCAGGGTGACCTCGCGTTCCTCGATGAATTTTTTGCGGTAGGGTTCGCCGAGGCGGGCAGTGACATTCCAATCGATGTCGCGAATGTCGTCGCCGAAGGTGTATTTGACGACCTGGTCGAACTCCATGCCGCGTCCGCGAAAGGCCGAGCGGTATTCGCCGCTCAGCACATTTTCCACCGCATGACGGACGCGCCACTCGAGCTGCTTGAGGATCGCAAGCTGGGAGGTGACGAGCGCCGCCGCGGAGTTGGAAGTTGAGACCGCCATCGAAATATCGTCTTAGCCCTTCGAGTCCGCGGGCACCGCGATACGGGCGAGCACCTGGTCGAGAATCTTGTCGGCGGTGAGTCCTTCCGCCTCGGCCTCGTAGGTCAGTCCGACCCGATGCCGCAGGGCATCGTGGAAAACTTCCTGCACGAGCGACGGCGAAACATAATCCGCGCCGCGCAACCACGCGAGCGCGCGGCCGGCCTGGAAAAGCGCCAGCGAAGCGCGCGGAGAAGCGCCGAAATTGAGCAACCGTTTCGAACCGCCGGTGGCGCCTTCGGCTTGCGCGGCAAGTTCACGGGAAGCGCGGACCAGCGACAGGATGTAAGCCTGCACCGCCGGGGAAACGTGGATGGCATCGACGTAGTTGCGCAGTTCGAGCAATTCCTCGCCGCTGGAGACGGCCTTCACTTCCGGCTGTTTTGTCACCTGGCCCCACATTTCCATCATCTGGGCTTCCTCCTTGGCGGTCGGATAATCGACGAGAAGCTTGAACAGGAAACGATCGGTCTGCGCTTCGGGCAGGGGATAGGTGCCTTCCTGCTCCACCGGATTCTGGGTCGCCATCACGAAAAACGGACGGGGCAGTTTGTGCGAGCCGCCGCCGATGGTGACCTGGCGTTCCTGCATCGCTTCGAGCAAGGCGGATTGGACCTTGGCGGGGGCGCGGTTGATTTCGTCGGCGAGCACGAGGTTGGCGAAGATCGGGCCCTTGTGCGTGGCGAAGGCGCCCTCCTTGGGTGAAAAAATCATCGTACCCACCACGTCGCTCGGAAGGAGGTCGGGCGTGAATTGCACGCGTTCGAATTGCACGCCGAGCGCGGAACCGAGCGATTTCACGAGCAGGGTCTTGGCGAGTCCGGGCATGCCCTCGAGCAGCACGTGTCCGTTGGCGAGGAGGGCGACCAGCAGGCGTTCGATCACAACATCCTGGCCAATGACGGCCTTGCCGATTTCAGTGCAAAGTTTTTGGGACCAAGTGGGGCCGGTAATCATAGGAAAAGGAAAGTGATAAGTAATGACTGACCAGAGACAAGTGAAGAGAGGGGAGCAATAAGACTGTGGAAGCGGCGGAGTGTTTCAGAAACCGGTGAGAAAATGACAAAAAAGCGGCTAAAATCCCGGTCCCGACGCGGCGATGAAAGACGCAAGTTTTTTTCATGTATTCCGGGGGCGATTTGTGGCTAAACCAACCGGATGGCTGAGTTCCCCGACAGTGTAGATGCCCCGCTCCGAGTGCGATTTGCCGCGCTGCGGGTGAGTCCCGACGATATCGAGGAGCGTTTCGTGCGGGGATCAGGGGCAGGTGGCCAGAAGATCAATAAAACCTCGTCGACCGTGTGTTTGGTTCACCGGCCCACGGGCGTCGAGGTGCGGTGCCAGCGGGAGCGTAGCCAAAGCCTGAACCGGCTGCTCGCGTGGACCGACTTGGTGGAAAAATTGGAATGGCGGCGGGCTGAGGCGGCGAACCAGGTGCAAGCGGCTCGGGAATTGGTGCGACGTCAAAAACGCGGCAAATCCCGCGGCCAGAAATTGCGCATGGTCGCGGGCAAACGGCACCGCGCGAAAATCAAATCGGCCCGCGGACATGGGTTCGAGGAGTGATGATTTCGCCGCTTGCGGTGTTCGTGTTGGTGGAAATAATTAGTCCGTGGAAACTCCTGATCAAGCCCTCGAAGCAGCCCGTAAAGCGGGAATCGACCTTGATTTGTTGGATACGAATCTTGCCTTGTCAGTCAAGGAACGGTGGGAGCAGCATGACGCCGCGTTGGGATTGGCTTTAAAACTACAAGCCGCGGGAAAATTAAAGGATGCAAGACTTCAGTCAGCTGCTTCGTCGTCTCTCTGAGTCAGGACTGGAGTTTGTGATCGTCGGCGGCTATGCGGCCATCAGTCACGGGTCATCCTACCTGACGAGGGACGTGGATATTTGTGTGGTATTGACCCCGGAGAATATCTCCAAATTGCGCACGGCGTTGGGCGACTGGAATCCAAAACATCGGATGACCCCGCAAAAACTTTCGTTCCTCACTTATCCTCCGTTGGGGCAGCCGCTGAACAATATCTACCTGCAAACGGACAAGGGTGTCTTGGATATTTTGACTTCAGTCTTGGGGGTGGGAGATTTTTTTCGACTGAAGGAAAAAGCAGAAGAACTGGAAGTCGACGGGTATAAGTACCGGGTGATTTCTCTCCATGATTTGATCACGGCAAAGGAAGCAATGGGTCGCGAAAAAGACCTGCTCACCGCGAAAGAACTGCGTGCCATCGCGGCCAAACGGGAGCAATCCCAAGGTCGATAGTTCACGATGTCCTTTGTCTCGGTCACTCGCTTGCGGGTAAGAAAGCTGCGGTATCTACCGGCGTTCGGTTATTTCACGGCGTTGTCGTATATTCAGGCGTGGCGCTCGAAGGGGAATATCCGTTTGCTGACACTGATGGATTCAAGGCTCACTTTTTGGACGGTGACCGTCTGGATCGATGGGGACGCGATGCGAAGTTTTCGTAACAGCGGGGCGCATTTAAAGGCGATGTCCGGGTTGTCACGTTGGTGTGATGAAGCCACCTATCTCCACTGGAATCAGGAATCAGATGCGCGTCCGGAATTGTCCATGGCGTGTGACCGACTGCTGAAAGAAGGAGTGGTTTCGCGGGTACAACATCCTTCTCCTAATCATGCCAGCCGGAATTTTCACCGCCCCAAGTGGGCATAAGCAGGTGGCGATGACGCGTTGCCGAAAAATGACCATGAATTATTGGCGAAAGAAACGCCTTCGCATCGTCTGGCCGGTTGCCATTAAGCGAGGGTGATTTCGTCGCCGACGCTGAGTGTGCCGCGTTTGGTTTCGTGGATGAGATTGGTCCCAAAGTTGACCTGGGTGTGGTCGTCGCGGTCGCGGCGATACGTCGCGAAGGTTTTGAGTGGTTCCTTGCCGCGCTGGGCGGTGAACTGGTCGGTCGTGGTGACGATGCACCGGCCGCACAAGCCCGCATTGCGGAAGACGGTTTCGTTAATCTGGATTTTGGTCCACGCATCCTCCGCGTAGGGATCGCAATCGGCGACAACGAGGTTCGGTCGAAAACGATTCATCGGCAGTGCATCCTCGTCCCTCGCGGCAAGGCGATCGTTCAGGTCGGCGAGGGATGCTTCACTGATCGCCAGAAACGGATACGCATCGGCAAATGAAACCACGTCGCCCGGTTGGGCCTTGCTCGGTTTCACGGGACGATCGAATGCTTGTCCGATCCGAACCAGCCGCAGGGAAAGACCGAGGAATTGCGACAGCCAAGCCGCGGACTCTTCCCCACAATCGTCGGCGATGACGGTATTTTTCCACACGGTCACAGTCTTTTCCGTGGGTGGAGTCTGCCCATCCGCTCGGAGCGCCACGGTGACGGATCCGGCGTTTGGCGAGGAAAGGACAAGCTGGTCGCCGGTCAGCGCGGTTTCGATCAGAGCCATGCGGGGATGCGTACGCTGGGTGAGAAACAGTCCGTCGGCGGCGTTCACCACCATGAAGCGGCGGTCGCCGATCAAACCGTATTCGTCAAATGCCGCGGTTTGCAGACTCAGTCCCCGGCAGGATTTGACCGGATAAATATGCAAAGCGGAGAGATGCATGGTGAGCTCGGGAACGACAGTAATTATTGCCCGAATCGAGGAAAAGAAAAGCGAAGACCGGGTTTGCGTGCGGCGACCTCCGGCGATCGCCGTTCAGATGTAGGTGGCGTGCTTGCCCGCCACGTTGCGCGCGAGCGCGCAACCTACGTGGGTTGACCAAGGTGGAACGCGACCTCCGGGCGCGTTGGGGAAATCCGACTACCGCTAACGTTTTCGCTCGTAGTTGACCAGATAGAGCTGCTCACCGGGCGCGGTCTTGAAGCGCAGCGGACGTTTTCCTCCGAGGCCGTAGCAAATGGAGAGGGTGGCGCTGTTCGGAAACTTGAAAATCGACGGAATGGTCCGCCCTTGGTTGGGCCCGCCAGTGCCGGTCAACGTGATGTGTTTTGCATGGACCTCGTATGTGCCCTGGTCGGAAATTTCCCCGCCGAAGCGGACGGCATATTTTCCCGCCGCCAGTTCGAGCTCCATCTTTTCCAAAGCCATGCGCGGTGCCTCCTCTCCGTCGAGTTCGGCGTAAACCGGCTGCCAGAGGCCTTGGAGCGAAGCGCTGTCGTCGGGCTTGGCGTCGTTGGAAAAACGATGAGTGACGGTGATGGGCCCCGATATTTTCGAGTTAAACGCCTCGAGCTCTTCCGCCGGAACCCAGAGTTCCTCGTGGATTTTGCTGCCGACAATTTTCCGGGGGAATTTTGCGGCGTATTCGGCGTCGATTTCAAATCGGGTCACATAACCGGAGCCGCTTGCCTTCACATTCCAGTCGCGGGCGATTTGAATGGCGTATTCTTCATTGGTGACCGGATAAAAAATTGGCTGCTCAGGCAAACGGGGTGGAAAAGCTTTCCACTCCGCCTGCTCGATTAACGCCAGTTCCCGGGGGCCGACGGGACGGTAGAGTGTGATGGTCATCGTTGTATTAAAGAGTGTCTGCAAAAATCGTGATTTCTGGATTTTCGTCATTCTGAGCATCGCGAAGAATCCACGTGTGCGTAGATAACATCACGTTCGTTGCCATGGATTCTTCACTTCGTTCAGAATGACAAACTAAGTTTGAAGGCATTCCCTCCTAAGCACGCTTCAAAACGTCCCGTGGGGTGGTCTCGACCGCGCCCGGCTCAGTGAGCTCTTTGGCCCCTTTGGCGCCGAGTTCGGCAAATTTGCGCGCGCCTGGAAGAACAGTGCCTTCAAACGCGCCGATCGCGGAGTTGTAGGATTTGTTCGCGTTTTCGAGACCGCGTCCGACCTTGTCCAGATGGTCGGCAAATCCGCTGATGCGATCGTACAGGACACGTCCGAGGCTGGCGATTTCCTCGGCATTTTTTGAAACGGATTCCTGGCGCCAGCCGTAGGCCGCGGCTTTCAAAAGCGAGATGAGCGTCGCCGGGGTGGCGAGGAGTACTTTTTTCGCAATGGCCCGGTCGATGAGATTGGGATCGGCTTGGAGCGCGCCGGAAAGGAATTGATCGCCGGGCAGAAATAACACGACGAATTCCGGCGAGGGTTGGAACTGCGCCCAGTAGTCTTTCGCGCCCAGCGCGTCGATGTGGTTGCGCACCTTGGTGGCGTGTTCGGTGAGCTTTTGCGCGCGCACCGCTTCGTCGGCGGAATTGGCGGCTTCACGGTAGGCGTCGTTGGGCGCCTTGGCATCGATGATGATTTGCTGGCCGCCCGGCAGGCGCACGATCAAATCCGGTCGAAAGCCACCGGAAGACTGTTGCTCGGTGAAGTCGCAGTAAGAACTCATGCCCGACATCTCGACGACGCGGCGCAGTTGCAGTTCGCCCCACGTGCCGGCGGTGGTGGTGGAACGAAGGGCGGTGGTCAGTTTCGCGGCCTCGGCTTGCAGTGACGTTTGTGCGGTGCCGAGCGATTTTAGTTGTTCGGAAAGCTGCCCATACGCGTTGGCGCGGGCTTTTTCGATTTCACCGATCTTGGCGTCCACCTTCTCGAGCGATTCCTTGAGTGGTTTCACCATCGAATCGATGGCTTGCTGGCGTTTGCCCAATTCGTCCGAGGATTGTTGGTGGAGCTTGCCGAAGGTTTCCCGGGCCAACTCGAGAAACGACTGATTGTTGGAGCGCAGCGCGTCGGCCGATAGCGCCTTGAAGGAGGTGGTCAGGCGCTCGTGCGCATCCGTGAGCGCGGCGATTTTTTCCGCGGCGGCGGCACGTTCGGCGGCGAGACTGGTTTCGATTTTTGATTTTTGAGTTTCGATTTCCAGCAGACGCGTGCGCGTTGTTTCGAGATCGGTGGCGGTCAGTCGTGCCCGCTCGGCAGTCGCGGCGGAGCGGGATTGCGCGATGAACCAACCCAAGGCGCAGCCGACGACGAGACAGAGTAGGGCAATCACGATTTCCATGATGGCGCAGTGAAAGCCTGAAACCAATCCCGAGCAAGTGGGGATTCCGGCCGTGAAAGCACCTGCGGGTTAAATATCCCAAAGGCAGGAGCGCTTCTATGTCGCGATCCAACGCATCCACACCGACAAATCGCAGCATAAAGCCGCTCCTGCAACCGAACTTGCGCCGGGAGAATCTGATTTAAAACGGAACGTCGGAGCCGGAGGGTTCCTTGGCGGGCAGATAAATCGTGAAACGGGTGCCATCGCCGGGGCGGGATTTGACATGCACCAGGCCGTGATGGGCTTTGACCAGCCGCGAAACAATGGCGAGACCGAGACCGGTGCCGTTCAGTGCCTTGGTGGTGAAATACGGTTCGAAGATCCGCGCCAGCACATCGCCCGGAATCCCGGGACCCTGGTCGAGCACGGAGAGGGCAAGAACCGGTGGGACGTTGGCGAACGTGTCCTTGCCGATGAACCGCTCGGTGGGCGTCTCGATGAAGTTTTCGGTGGGGATCTTCACGTCAAAGCGTTCGGCTGTGACCCAGACGGTTTGCTGCTGCTCGGTGCTTTGGAATGCGTTGATGCAGAGATTGAGCAGAATCTGAATCAATTCCGTGCCACCGATCTGCGCGGCGGTATTCACGTCGAGGTGTTTGATCGCCAGCTGCCCGCCTTTCACGCTCGGGTGATTGCGCATGAGTGTCTGGACGTCGTCGAGTACCTGGTTCACGGAAACCTCCGGGGCCTGCATGCTGCGTTTGTTCACGAAGCGCAGGTAACGCCGCGTGATCGCGGAGCAGGTGCTCACCTGCTTGGCGAGCGTGCCGACGTCTTCGCGCACTGCCTGCAAATCCGAGCCATGCAAGGTGCCCACGCCTTCGAGCCGGAGCGTCAGCATTTCCACGTAGCCGGTGATGACCGTGAGCGGATTATTGATGTCGTGCAGCGCTCCGGCGTAAATCTCGGTGGTGGTGCGGGCCATTTCCTCCTTGAGCGAGGAATCATTGAGCTGATCGGACAACGACTTCAGGCGATCACTTGTATCGGTGACGGTGTCGGAAATCCGGCGCAGATGCAGGGCGCGGGTGACCGCTTCGCGAATCGTGGAGAGATCGAACGGCTTGCTGAGATAATCGCACGCACCCAGGCGCAGCGCCTGGCGCGCGGTCTCGATCGTTTCGTAGGCCGTCAGCATGATGATCTCGATATTCGGATCGATCGTCTTGAGGCCGCGCAGTACATCGATGCCGGATTTGCCCGCCATGCGGATATCGAGAATCGCCAGGCTCACCGGGTGGTTGCGCGCGTATTCCAAGGCCTTGTCGCCGTTATCCACCGCGTAGACTTCGAAATCCTTCTTGAACACCATGCGCAGCGAATGCCGCGGGCCCTCCTCGTCGTCCACGATGAGAAGCGTGGGCAGAATGGTGGCAGTGGGGGACGGGAGCGTGGGGGTAAGCATGACCGACGGCGACGCAGTTTGCATGGGGATTCTAGAAACGCCACTCCAGAGAGAGGGCGAAAGCATTGATGGAATTTTCGTAGGTACCGTCGGCGGTGGCGCCGATGAGGGAGGGCGGGCTGCCGGTGATGGTGCGCGAACCACCGTCGGCGTAATGCCACGCGAGATTCGCCCCGATGTTACCCGAGGCGTAACCGACGCCGAGGGAGTAGAAACTGCGGTTGCTGTCGGGGACCGCAGGCGTGAAAGTAGAATCGGGCACGGAATTTTCCGTGTAGAGATAACCCGCGCTGACATTCCAGTTGCTCGTCAGGTAGCGCGTCACGCCGAATTCGTAGAAGAAACCCGATTTCCAATTAAACGGCAGCGGCACGGCGCCGGAGGCTTTGTTGATGGTGACGGTATTGAGGCGGTCCCAATTGGTCCAATCGAGATTCACTTCGAGGTTCCACTGTGGTGTTGGGCGGTACGAATAACCGACGATCAGAACTTCCGGAAACTGGAACGTGGCGTCGCTGGGCTCGGCGGTGACAAGGGGAATCGTGTCGGTGGTGCCCGAGGTTTTCACCGAGGTATGCGCCTGATAACTGAGACCGAAACTGTGTTCCGATGCGGGACGCCAGAGCATGCCCACTGTGTAGCCGGTCGCGTGGCCGTCTCCCTTGTAGCGGAACAAATCGGTCGGCCCGAAAACCCCGATGGCGCGGCTCAATTCGGTAGTGAGGCGATTATAGGTCAGTCCGGCCCCCACCGAAAAAGTCGGCGTGAACTGGTACGCGGCGGAGAGATTATAGGTGAGGTATGTCTGCTTGTTCTTCAGGGCAAACGTGCGCAGCGGGGAGTTGTCCGGCCATTTGGTTGAAAGACCGAATGGCGCGTATACGCCGAAACCAAGCGCCCAGCGGCCAAAATCCGGCCGATACGAATAGAAAATTTGCGGGATGGCCTGGTAGTCGTCGTCCATCGACGCCGAGCTCGTGGCGTTATGGTAGTCCGACTTCACCGAGACATCGTAAACGGTGGCTCTCAAGCGCTGGCCGCGAATTTGCGCGAGCCCGGCGGGATTGTAGTAGACGGCGCTCGGGTCGTCGGCGGTGGCGACAAAGGCGTTTCCGCGCGACATGGCAAAAGCGTCCTTGAAGCCGACCCGCGTGCCGGAAGCGTGAACGGATTGTCCGGCGGCCAACGCGCCCAGAAGCACGGAAAAGGAAACGATCCGACACGCCAAAGGAGCGGAAGATGAAGCAACGGAATTCATGTCAGCGAGGGATCGGGAGATGGATGACGACGTCGGGATCTTCGGGCGAATGGCGGGGGAGGACATCGAGGCGGCCCTGGTGGGCTTCGATGACACGGCGAGCAATCGTCAGGCCAAGTCCCACGCCGGTATTGCGGGTGGTGTAGAAAGGTTCGGTCGCGCGTCCGGCCGCTTCGGGCGCAAATCCGCCGCCGGTATCGCGCACCTGGATCACCAGCTCAGCGCGTCCGTCGGCGGTGGCCGCGGCATTCACGGAAACGGCGAGACGTGGTTCGCCGTGCGAAGATTGAAGGCCGTTAAGGAAAATTTCCTGGAAGGCATGGGCGAGACTCGTGCGATTACAGCGCAGCACGATGGGCGGCATGTCGGATCGCAGATCGAGGACGCCCGATCCGCCGGCAAATTCACGCGACCGGGCGAAGCTTTGGCGGAGGAGATCGTCGAGCGGAGCGAGTTCCGAGGGCGGCGTATCCGACCGAGCGAGCAGCAACATTTGTTCGGTGAACCGTTGAATGCGCTGCGTTTCGCGGGTCAGGGCGCTCTTCAGCGAATCGCGGAAATCGGCGTTGTTGATTTCCGCATCGAACAGCTGCTGGTGGGTGGTGAGCGGAACGAGCGAATTGCGGATCTCATGCGCAAAGCGGCGCGCGATCACCCCGATCAGTTTGAGATTCGAGGATTCGATTTCCGCGCGTTGAATCGCGTGCAGTCGCGTGAAATCCTCGAGGAGGAGCAGCGCGGTCTGGGGAAGTTTGCCGGTCGTCTGGCGCAGTGGAATCACGGATATGCGATACACGGCGGATGACGGGGCCTCATGGAAAAACGGATCAACGATCGCGCCTTTTTCCACGACCTCGTGCAGTTTTTGCGCGATCGGCTGCGGCAGGTCGGCGAACTCCACCTGGTCTTCCTTTTCGCCGCGCAGAAAATTTATGATCGCCCGGTTGGCGTATTGGACGGAAAGGTCGGGTCCCGTCACCAGCGCGCCGATGGTAATGCCGTCGAGTACGCTCGAAAAAAGCCGGTGGCTGCCGACGAGTTCGTTGTGCAGCCAGCTGTTTTTGACGGCGAGACCGAGCTCCTCGAGGAGATGGTAAACCAGCAGCAATTCCTCGTCGGTGAAATCGCCGCCCATCAATCTTCCGCCGAGGACGGCGATGCCGAGGGTGCGTTCGCGGTCGTTGATCGGAATTGCGACCTGTCCTCCGAGCACCTCCATCTCGCGAATGATTTTTGGATCGAGCAATGCCGCGGGATTGGTGGGGAGACGCAGGATTTGCGGCCGCGTCGTCAGCTGGCGGCCCAGGCCGGCATTGCGGGAGAGCGCAAAACACTCGACCAGTTCCGTCGATACTCCGACGGCGGCGACGCAGCCCAGGCGCGAAGTGTCGCTCGGCGGTGCAGTGGGAACGGAGTCGATCGTGCCGGACTCGAGAAAAATCGCGATGCGGGAAACGCCGACGACTTCGCGCAGGCGAAGAATGAAATGCTGGGTGAGCTGCCGGTAATCCAGCGAGTAGCCGAGGACCTGTGAGAAATCCCGGAGCACCTCCAGCGCCGATGACATCGCACCGGCTTTCGGATTGAAGGGCGGACTCGACGGGGTTTGGGCGAGAGATGAATCGCGATCGCTTCGCGAGACTGCGCGCTGTACCATCGACGCCAAGGTGCCTGTACTGATCGGATGAAAAAGGGCGAGGTCAGCTCCCGCCGCGAGCACACGTTGCTGCTGGTCTGTGGCCGTCCCGATAGGGAGTACTGCGAGAAGAGGGAGGTGATTTATCAGGGCCCGCGTGGAGGTAATTTCACCCAGGGTTTCACGGCTCAAATCCTTAGGCGCAAAAATACAGGCATCAAAAATTCCCGTGAGCAGCGTGCGCCGCGCATCAGAAAACTTGCTACGCTGGGTGACTTGGAAGTCGGCGGCGGACGACAAGGCCGCGATTAGCGGCTGCGAAGAGTCGTCAGTAATTAATAGAAGCCGGATCACTTCCGAAAAGTGATTGTTAACAGGTTGGGAATAGTTTGGGAGTAATTCTTAACACACTTTACCTCCGGGATTTAATCAATCGCAAAGTGTGAATTGTTCATTGATTTTTACCGGGGAATTGGCCTTTGTGGGCCGAGCAGATCGACCCCAGATGATTGCCAAACCCACGCATGTTTCGGCCGGGCAGGTGCGAACAGAGTATGTCAGCTACCCCAATACGGCGGGTTTGCGCCTGTCGGCTTGCGTGGATCACACAGGCCGTTTGCAGGAAAAACCTTGGGTCGTGGTTGCTCCAAAGTACGGAGAGACAAAGAAAAACAATCTTCAGCTCGCCTATTATCTGGCGGCCAATGGCCTGAATGTGCTGCGGTTTGATCAGTCGAACCACATTGGCGAAAGTGAAGGGCGGATGCAGGATTTTACCCTGCCGGGCGCGGTCAGTGACATTATCGGTACTTTGGACTATCTGGAACGTCAGCACGGGGCGACCCGGGCGGTTTTGGTTTCCAACAGCCTTTCTGCGCGATGCGCGTTTCGGGCGGCAGCCACGGATCCCCGGATCTCGAAGTTGATCAGCGTGGCCGGGGTGGTAAACATGCAGGGGACGCTGGCGGAGGTTTACCGGGAGGATATTTTCGGGACATATCTTGCCGGACGGCATTGGGGGCTCACTGATATCCTCGGCTTCGACATCAATGGGGAAATTTTTCTGGGCACGGCAGTAGACGCCGGGTTGCACCACCTCGCCGGCACGGTGGAGGACATCGCGCGCTTGAAGGTGCCGTTGATTTATTTTTTTGGGACCGACGACGCATGGATCAACTACGATGACGTTGTCCAAACCCTGGCCGGGCATCCTTTTTGCCGGCTGATTCAGGTGGAAGGCGCGATGCATGAAGTTCGCGAAAACCCGAGGGCGGCGGAGGACGTTTTTCGCCGGATCGTGTGGGCGTGCGGGCACGACGGGGATTATCCCGGGGAAAAGGAGTCAGCGCTCAAGGTTCCCGATAAAAAAGCATTGATCAGTCAGAACCGCCACGAACGCGAAAGAATGCGGGAGGCCGAAGGACCGTCCGAAACCGAGAATGAATTCTGGTCGGGCTACCTGGAAAAATACAGCGTGTTGGAAAAATCGGACGACTACCGCAGCTACATGGAACTGCTGGGTCGCCTCTGCATTTTCCGACCGGGCGCGGTCGTGCTCGATGCGGGATGCGGCAATGGAATTTTTGGGCTGTGGGTCGTGCGTGAAGCTTATCTGCAGCGTCGAACCTCCTTTGCGCGCCATCTGCCGGCTTTCTACGTGGGGTTGGATCTGACGCGTCGCGGATTGGAAGACGCGATGGACAATCATGAGCGGGCGGTCGGCAGAGGCGGTCCGGACGTGTTCGTCGGACCGCCGGGAGCGGGTTACGCGCGTTTTGATTTCAATGAACTGGGCAACGCGGCCGATGGGGCACGTTTGCCGTTTGCCGATCACACCTTTGACGTGATCTGCTGCAGCCTGCTGCTGTCCTACCTCACCAAGCCCCAGGCTTTGCTGCGCGAACTGGCGCGGGTGGCCCGCCCCGGTGCGGTGGTGGTGCTTTCCAGCATGAAACCGCATTGCGACATGTCGGTCATCTATCGGAATTTCATCGACCAGCAGGTGACCGAAACCGAGATGGAATCCGCGCGGGATCTGCTGCGTGCGGCCGGGAAAATTCGCGTGAAGGAGGAGGTGGGGCATTACGCCTTTTTTTCCGAGGCCGAACTGGGCGCACTGGCGGCGGAAGCAGGGTTTAAAGTGCGGGAAAGCTTTCAGTCGCTCGGGCGCCAGGCCATAGTGATCAAGACCCAGAAGTGACCCGGTACCTGATCATTTCCGCCTTTCTTAATTTCCTCGCCGCGGGAATTCTCGCTTTCGCCGTCGTCGTACGCGGGCGCAAGGACAGCATCAACGTCAGCTTTGGCGTGTTTGCCCTGACGATCGGCGGATGGTCGGCGGGATATTGTCTCTGGCAGATTTCCGGGGACGCCGCGCGCGCCTTGTTTTTCTGCCGGCTGCTGATGGTGTTCGCCTATTTCGTTCCCGTGAGTTTTCTGCGGTTTGTCGCCAAGCTTTGTGGCGAGGATCGGTCGCGGTGGGTTCGGGGTGGGTATTTGATTTCAGGAATGTTCGTCCTGTTGAATTTCACGCCGTTGATGGTCGCACGCGTGCAGGATGTGCGGACCTATGCCTACTGGCCGGCGGCCGGTCCCCTGTACTGGCTTTATCTGGTTTTCTTCGTCATCATGACGCTTTACGCGGGCTGGCTTCTGTTGAAAAACCTGCGAACTGCCACCGGCAGTCGCGCCACGCAGCTGCGCAGCATTTTTTGGGCTTCGGTCATCGGCTTTGGCGGCGGAGCCACGAATTTCCCCATGTGGTATGGCGTGTCGCTTCCCCCCCTCGGCAACGCGCTGGTTTTTCTTTATCTTTTGATCATGGCGCACGCCGCGTCCCGGTACCAGCTGCCACTGGTGACCTACGATTTCGTTCACGCGGCGGTGTATATTGGTTTCAGTGTCACGCTGGCCGTGGCGTATGTTTTCGTGCTCACTCTGGCCGGTCCGTGGTTCGATTATCCGCTGACCTCGGAGCGCATGCTCACGCAATTTCTGCTCTGTGTGATCACGGCGTTGTTTTTTATCTGGGCGGTACCCCGGTTAAGCCGGGCGGTGAACCGGTTGCTCGCCCAGACGTTTCTGCGCCGCCGGAACACCCAGCAGCAGCAACTCAAGGCGCTTGGGCAGCGCATTGTGGCCCTCGGCGGGGAACAGGAGGTGTTTGAGAACATCGTGCGCGAGATCACGCGTGCATTTGGCCTCGAGGCCGCGGCGGTTTATGCGCGCACCGAATTCGAACCCGACTATCAATTGCGCGCCGTGCAGGGGTGGACGCAGGCCACGCCCACGCTCCCGGAGGGATCCGTTCTCGTGCGTATTTTGCAGCGGCGCATGGATCCGGTTATTCTGGACGGCTCCGAGGGGGAAATGGACACGGCGGTCTGGGCTGAAATCGGCCAGCTCCGGGCCAGAATGCCATTCGAAGCCTTTTTTCCGATCGCCAGTGATGATTTCCTCTCCGGCGTGCTCGTATTGGGCCGCCGGGAGGAAAGTGAACGATATACCGAGGCGGAACTCGCTCTGCTGGAATCCACCTGTTTGCAGATCGCGGTAAATCTGCGCGCGCGACAACTCGAACGCCGCGCGAGTCAGACGGAAAAACTCATTTCGCTCGGTACGCTAGCGGCCGGCCTCGCCCACGAATTGCGCAACCCGCTGGTCTCGATCCAGACGTTTGCGGCGTTGCTGAAGGAACGGGGCACTGATCTGGATTTTCAGCAGGAGTTCAGCGCGGTGGTGCAACGTGATGTCAGCCGCATCGCCAGCATTGTGGAAAACGTGGCGTCGTTTGCCGAAAGCAACCGGGTGCACATGTCGCCGGTCAGCCTGTTTGAGGTGCTCACCGCGGCCGCGGAGATTGCCCGCCCGGAGTTGCAACGGGCGAAAGTCGAGCTTGTCTTTCCTGGAGTGGAAACGCATCGCGTCACGGCCAATTACAGCCAGTTGCTCCAGGTTTTCCTGAACCTCATCCAGAATGCGGCCCAGGCGATGGACGGCCGGCCGGGCAACCGGCTCGCCATCGGGTTCGATCTGCAGGAGAATGCGCCGGAACCGCTCCTGTGTGTCAGCGTGGCGGACAACGGGCCGGGGATCGATCCGGGATTGCTGCCGCATGTGTTTGATCCTTTCACCACCACCAAGTCGACGGGCGAGCGCCGGGGCAAACATGGCATGGGGCTCGGTCTCGCGATCGTTAAACGCATCGTGCAACACCACCACGGGGAAATCCAGGTGAGCAGTGTGGTGGGACAGGGTACCACGTTTCGTGTCTACCTGCCTCCGGCGTTCTGACCATGACACGTGCGGCTTCCCCGTTGAATGTCACCGGTCCCGTGGCGATGCGCGCACTGGCTCAGGCCTTCGCGAGCTTCGGTGAATTCAACAACTTCGTGTTGGGGTTGCAGGCGGCACTCGATCAGTTGCCGGATTTTGAGCGCCTCACGCTTTCCCTGCCGGCGGCGTGGGGGGAGGATTCGGCAAGATTTTCCTCGAACACGCTGACGCTTCCCCTCGCTGGCGGGGCGGGACCGATCGGCACGCTGGAGGCGGTGCCGCATGCGCGTCACCGGCAGTTTGGGCCGGAGGATTTGCACCTGTTGGGCGGGCTGGCCGAGTTTTTGTCGGCCGCACTTTTTCAGGCGGCGAATTTCAAGGAGTTGAACCGGCGCTCCGAGTTGTTGCGTTTTCTGCTCAACCAGGCGCCGGTCGGTGTCGCCGCTTACGATGGGAATGGCCGCCTGATCGTGGGCAATGATCTTTCGATGCGCTGGCTCGGCGAGGCCGGATCGACGCTGGATAATTTTATGAAGGCGCCCGGCGGATTTCACCTGAGGGCCAATGGAAAGCTGATCTACGGCGAAGGGCGCCGCACGTCGGGCGCGGCCGGCGAACCCGGTGCCTGGATCGTGGTGTTGCAGGACCTGACGCCGGAACAGGCCCGCTTGCTCGAACTGGTGAAGCGTGAAACCTACCGGTCGCTGGTGGAGAACCTGAGAATCGGCGTGGCGTTCATCGAAGTCGCCCCGGCGGGCGAAGGCATTTTGCGCCAGCTGCCGGAGTTGCGGGCCGCGCTTTTGCCGAACGAAATGGCCGGCCCCTACGACGCCAGGCGCATCGGCCTCGTGCTGCCTGAGACCAGTGGCATCTCGGTGCGGGCGCGGTTGAGAAAGCTGAGAACGGTTTTTGCGGGTCGCGAGGGGCTGAAGCTCGGATATTCCGAACTTGGCCGCGATGGCCGTACCCCGGAAATGTTGCTGGAGAAAGCCCTCCAGCGGGTTGGATCCTGCGATGACGTGCTCCGGCCGGTGTTGCTGGTGCACGACGACAGTGCGGCGGTGGCGGATACATTTGAGCTGGTGCTCGGGAAGGAGTTTCAAGTGGTGAAAAGCACGTCACCCGGTCGCACACGCGAGTTGCTGGCGACGGAGACCTTCGAGGGTTTTGTAACCGAGATGGAGCTGCGCAACGGCGTGAGTGGAATGGATCTGGTGCGCTATGCCCGGGAAAAACAGCCCGGGATCAAACCGTTTTTCACCACGGTGCAGCGGGCGCCCTATGGCCTGCCCGCCGGCGCGACCGAGGAGGATGCGCTGGTGCTGGAGAAACCGTTTGATATCGATTTGATGACCCGGATCGTACGGACCAACCTGCTGAACTGATTATTTCGCCGCGACGCCGCGGGAGAAAAGTTCGCTGATGATGTCTTCGAGCGGAACATCCTGAATCGTCAGGTCGTCGACCCCGCCCACACTGAGCACCTGCTGGCAAACCGTGACCACCTGCTCGCTCGGCACGTGGAGAAAAAATTCGCCATCGTCGCAGGTTTTCGCCGTGCCGTGAACGGGTTTCCAATCAGCCGGAAAGGCGCCGGTCCTGGGCTTGAATTTGATGATGCGCTGGCGGGCTCCGGCTCCGGCGATTCGATCGAGGCTGCCGTCGTAGATTTTCTTGCCGTGGTCGATGACGATCACGCGTTCGCACAGCTCGGATATGTCCGCCATGTAGTGACTCGTCAGCAAAATCGTTGTTTTGTAGCGCCGGTTGTAGTCACGCAGGAAATCGCGCACCGATTTTTGGGAGATGACATCGAGGCCGATGGTGGGCTCATCGAGAAAAAGTACGCGGGGGCGGTGGAGGAGGGCGGCGATCAGCTCCATCTTCATGCGTTCGCCGAGCGATAGTTCGCGCACCATGACATTCAACTTCGGACCGACTGAGAGCAGTGCGACGAGCTCATCGAGCGTGGTTTTAAACTGGTCCGCCGGCAGACCGTAGATCGCACGCAGGAGATGAAACGATTCGATCGCAGGCAAATCCCACCAGAGCTGGTTTTTTTGTCCCAGCACGAGGGCAAACAGGCGGCGATAGGCGTTTTCCCGTTTGGTGGGATCATAACCGGCCACGCGGGCCTTGCCGCTGGTCGGATAGATCAGACCCGAAAGCATTTTCAACGTCGTGGTTTTGCCCGCACCGTTGGGTCCGAGAAAACCGACAAATTCGCCTTCCTTGATGCTGAAGCTCACACTGTCCGCGGCCCTGGTCTCCTCAAATTCGCGTTTCACCAGGCCTTTCACGCCGCCCCAAAAGCCGGGCTTTTTCTTGTAGGTGCGGAATACGCGGGTGAGGTTTTCGACTTCGATCATGGAGGCCCGGGAATCAACACGCTTTGCCGGCGAACGCAACCGCGACCTTCGAAACAAATTGCCCGAAGGGGAGCATGGGAGTCCGTGTTCGAATCGGCGTGCGCCGGTGCGTTTTCGTTCTACGGTTCGAGTCCATGAGAATCGTCCTGGCCTCACTTTTGATTGGACTGCTGGCCGTCACCACCGCCGCGCAAAATGTAGTCATTAATTTGATTGCGCCCGTTGAGGCCGCGGCACCGGGTGGAATGGTCAGGGTTGACCTTGTGGTGTTGAATCCCACGTCGGTTGAGGTGATTTTTGAAACACCGCTGACGTTGGGTGGACGCTTGAGCAGCGAACAAAAAGAGTGGCCCGTGGTGCTGCGGGGCCAGGCCGGCGGCGGGGCGCAAATCGCGGCGCGCGGGTTTTCCTACCGGTCATTTGAGTTTGTGGTTCCTCCAGACGCGCATGGCCGTCTGATGCTGGAGCTGGATCGTCCCCAGCTGGTTCGCGCGTTGATCGAGGTAAAGCCGGGCGAGTCCGCGACTGCCGGCACCGTTTCGCCCAAAGCGGTCTCCGCGCCACTCAGCACGATTTTCCCCACGCAGCCGGCGGCGTTTGCGGTGCAACGCGCCTTTGCCGGACGGTTCAGGGCGCATGAACCGATTTATTTTATCTATGGCCCCGATGCTCCCGGGGCGAAATTTCAATTCAGCTTTAAATATCGCCTGCTCGGCGACAACGGCCGGCTAGGCGACAAGATTCCCGCGCTGCGTGGACTTTATGTGGGATACACGCAGCGTTCGCTCTGGGACATCAACGCGGATTCGAGTCCGTTCTTTGACACGAGCTACATGCCCGAGTTGATGTACGAGTCGCAGTCGTACCTCGATCTGGGCAAGCCCGGCGGGTTCCAGATCCTCGGATTTCAAGCGGGCGTGCGTCACGAATCGAATGGTCGCGATGGCTTGAACTCGCGCAGTCTGAACATCGTTTATTTTCGTCCGGCGTTCGCTTTTGGCCGGCTGGACAACTGGAATCTCGTGGTGGCGCCCCGGTTGTTCGCGTATGTTTCCGACCGGTCGGACAACCCGCACATTGCCGACTATCGGGGCTACGGCGAACTCACGGCGATCTTTGGCAAGAATGATAGCGCTGCGCTATCGGTCACGGCCCGGCTGGGGCGGAAAGCAAGCAAGGGTAGTTTGCAGGCAGATCTTACCATTCCCGTGCACTTCGACCAGGCGTTCGATTTCGCCACGTATTTTCTCATCCAGTACTGGAACGGATACGGCGAAAGCCTGCGTGACTACGACAAGCAAACGTCCAAAATCCGCGCCGGGTTTTCCCTGGTCCGCTAAGCCAGCGGGCACCGAGATTCTTAACCGTGGCCGAGTTTCCGGTAATCGAGCACCGAGTGACTGATGGTTCCACGCTCCAAGCAGGCGATGTCCGTCAGTGGACCGGGCGGTGATACGTCAACAATACTGCCCCAGACCAATCGATGGGAGCCGTCGTCTGCAGCCGGGCTGAAGAGTCCGGGCGCATGCACCTGGGCCGGAACGGTTTTTTCCATCGTGGTTGCGCTGGAACAGGGGAAAGGAAAATTGATGTTATGAACGGTGAAGCTGTTCGCGCCGGTCGAAGGGAGCAATCGGTTGACCAGCCTGGCCGCCTGCGCGGCGGAGTTTTTCAGCGTGAGCAAAAGTTCGCCGTCAGGCGCGCCCCCTTGATCTTTGAGATGGGCGTAAAACGTTTCCGTTACATCCTGGGACAACGACATGGCCGGCAAACCATGGAGCGCGCCTTCCCAAGCGCCGGCGACTGTTCCGCTGGCCAGAATGAAGCCGAGCGAACAATTAAAACCCACATTGATGCCGCTCACGACACCCTCGACTTTTTCGGGCAGCAGATGGGCAATCGCGATGTTGACACAGTCGGATGGCGTGCCGTCCACAATCCAGGTGGGACAACCGAAGCCACGGTCGACAACGGCGGATTTTACCGGTCGTCCACGAGTTTTGGAAGCTCCGGTCCAGCTTTGTTCCTTCGAGGGAGCCACGACGAACAACTCATGCCCCGCGGCCTTGAGCGCAAAGATCAATTCGTGAAGGAAAATCGAACTGATTCCGTCGTCGTTAGTGACCAAAAGCTTCATCGTTTAGGTCTCTCAGGAAAGACCCCCAAGGCAGCCTTTGGAAGGGGGAACGTTTTGCCCTAGCCGATCGGCTACCGGGGAAAAATCCCTTCAAAAAAACGGGATTTATTTTGCACCATTTGCCGCCTGTACGGCCCGGCGGCGGGATTCGGTCAGGAGCCAGACCATATACGCGACGACGATAAGGTTTACGACAAGTGCGACGACCTTCAACCAAGTGACGCGGTGGGCCAGTTCATAAATTTCGATTGGCAGATATACACCGCCGCTGAGTGCGGCGAGCCACTCGGCCCACCGGCGCTCGTGCCACAGGCCGTAGGCTTCGGCGAAGCGGATGATCGCATAGAACAAGGCAAAGCCGGCAAGTGCGACCAGATGCGAATCGTTCAGCTGTGACATCGCCGTGATGAAGAGCTGCGAGTAATGTTTCGTCGGATTGAGCTGAAGGTGGCGGATGATGCGCTCGGCAAATTCCTCGTTGTCGCGTCCGAGAAAACTCAGCAGCCCGAAACCGGCCACAAGCACCACCGCACCTTTGAATGCTTCAAAGATGGCAATGGGGCGAAGTGCTTTGTGGGCAATGGACGACACGGGCCGTAAAGTGTGATACGTTTGAACCGGCGGAAAGAAAAAAGCCGCGGGAAACAGTGGGAATTTTTCCGTCAGGAGCATCTTTTCTGATGCTATAAATTCAGGTAATGCCGCCGGGCCGGCCTTCGCGTACTGTGGACCGAGACGATGTGGTTACGGGAATGAATCGTAACATTGCGGTGGTTTGGGGTCCGGGCAAAAAAAAGCCGCGACCGGAGTCGCGGCTTGAAGAGTGAAATGATCCGGAACTTTACAGCTGGACCGAAGCGGGGGTGTCGGCGGCAGCCGGAGTTGCTCCGGCGGGAGCAGCTCCCGCGGCTTGCTTTTGAGCCTCGAGTTCGGCCATCGCGGCCTTGCGGCTGAGGCGAACCTTGCCGGAACGTTCATCGATGCCGACGCACTTGACCGTGATGGAGTCGCCCACCTTGACGACATCCTCGGTGCGGCGTACGCGGAAGTCTGCCAGCTCGGAGATATGCACCAGGCCTTCCTTGCCGGGCAAGCATTCGACGAAAGCGCCGAATTCCTTGGTCCCGGTAACGCGACCGGTGTAAATCTTGCCGATCTCGATCTGGGAACCGCCGCCGCAGAGGGCGTCAATTTCCTGCACGGCGCGGTTCATCGCGTCGGCATTGTTCGAGTAGATGAAGACCTTGCCGGAATCGTCGTCGGCGATGTCGATCTGGGCACCGGTCGTTTCGACAATGCGACGGATCGTCTTGCCGCCGGGTCCGATGAGAAGACCGATCTTTTCCGGATCGATCTGGATCGTCTGGATGCGTGGGGCGTACTGCGACAGGTCCTTGCGGGGGGCCGGTAGCGAGGCGAGCATCGTTTTGAGGATTTCGATGCGGGCGTCACGAGCCTGGAAGATCGCGGTCTTGGCGATTTCGAAGGGAAGGCCGTTAATCTTCAGGTCGAGCTGGAAGCCGGTGATACCCTTGGTGGTACCGGCAACCTTGAAGTCCATGTCGCCGAAATGATCCTCTTCACCGAGAATGTCGGTGATCGTGACCCACTTGGCGATCGAACCGTCGGCGCCATTTTCGGTCATCAAGCCGCAGGAAATACCCGCGACGGGGGCGATGATCGGTACGCCGGCATCCATGAGCGCCAGGCAGCCGCCGCAGATGGAAGCCATCGAGGTCGAGCCGTTGGAGGACATGATTTCCGAGACGACGCGGATTGAGTAGGGGAACACATCCTCGGGCGGCAGCACCGGAACGAGCGAACGCTCGGCGAGTGCACCGTGACCGATTTCGCGGCGGCCCGGGCCGGTGAAGCGGCCGGTTTCGCCGACGGAGAACGGCGGGAAGTTGTAGTGAAGGATGAAGCTCTTCGAGGTAGCACCGCCGGTGAGGCCGTCCATTTCCTGCGCTTCCTTCGTCGGTCCGAGGGTGACGATGGCGATGTTCTGGGTGTCGCCACGTTGGAACTGGGCGGAACCGTGAACGCGTGGGAGAACGCCCACTTTGGAGCTGATCGGACGCAGCGATTTCGCATCGCGTTTGTCGGAGCGCACGCCGCGGGCGAGCACGGTCTGGCGATAGGCTTTGTATTGGAGATCTTCGAAGACGACATTCAGGTCGACGTCGGTGAATTTGCCTTCGCCGAGTTCGGCCACGAGGGCGGCCTTGGCTTCTTCCTTGAGCACTTTAACGGCGGCGCCGCGGGCGGCTTTTTCCTTGCCGAAAATCGCATCGGAAATGCGGGTGGCGGGAACGACACGCTCGATGATGGCGCGGGCTTCGGCGGTGGCACCGACGAGGGCGAACGTCGCCTTCGGACGGCCGGCGAGGGAAACGAGCTCCTTGATCGCGGTGATGATGGGCTGGATGGACTGCTGGCCGAACGCGAGCGCCTCGACAAACTTCTCCTCGGAAATCTGGTCGGCGGAACCTTCGATCATCAGCATGTCCTTCTCGTTACCGACGTAGATCAGGTCGAGGGAGGACGAATACATCTGCTCGATGGTCGGGTTGGCGATGAACTTGTCATCGATGAGACCGACGCGCACGGCGCCAATCGGGCCGGCCCATGGGATATCGGAAATCGCGAGGGCGGCGCTGGCGCCGTTGACCATGGCGATATCGGAATCATTGATCAAATCGGCGGACATCAGCTGGCCGATGATCTGCACTTCATTGAGGAAACCCTCGGGGAAGAGCGGACGGCAGGGACGGTCGCACAGGCGGGAGATCAGGATCTCGCGCTCGGAAGGACGGCCTTCGCGCTTGAAATAACCGCCCGGAAAACGACCGGCGGCGGCATACTTGTCGCGATAGTCGACCGTCAGCGGGAAGAAATCCTGGCCGGGACGCATGGTCTGGGCGACGCAGGCGGTGACGAAGACATTGGTTTCGCCGACATTGACATTGACGGCACCGTTGGCGAGTTGCGCGACGGAACCGGTGGAAAACGTGAGCCCGAGACCGGGAACCGTTACATTGTGTTTCTGATTCATATTTCTGAGTTGGGCCGCTCAAGGCCCGGGTTGCCATCGGCGGCGGAATCGCCGCGATGACGGAGGGGATGGAACTACCTTTTTCGTGGCGCCCTCTGAATCAGCTCCGAGAAATTTCGGATTACGTTTCCCTTGGTGGAGCGGGTTGTCCTTAACACGCCTTGCAAACCTAAAGGAGAGGTAAACGGAAATGTCCCGGGCGGCTGTTCTCGCTGAGGGGAGCTAAAACGAAAGGCGACCCGTCGGTGGGTCGCCTTTCGTGAAATCGGTTACTTGCGCAGGCTGAGCTTTTGCAGCAAGTCGTTGTACTTTGCCAGGTCCTCGCTCTTGACGTAGTCAAGGAGCTTGCGACGACGGCTGGCCATCTGGAGGAGGCCGCGGCGGCTGTGGAAATCCTTGCGATGCGTGCGCAGGTGCTCGGTCAAATGATTGATGCGAGCGGTGAGCAGCGCGATCTGGACGTCGCTGGAGCCGGTGTCCTTCTCGTGGGTTTTATATTGTGCGATGACTTCTGATTTAACGGGTTGTGACATGGTTTTGTTTGTTGATTACGCGATCATTTGGAGGCCTTTCGGCTTCGTACCACCCGCTTTTGGAGGGCCGGCGGTACCGTTATCGTCCGGTTGCCCGGACTGACCGTGGTGAGGACCCGCGACCAGCGAATCTTCACTAACGCAAGGTGACATTAACTAAACGGCACATAGTCCGCGCAAGTATAATTTTACCCGCAAGCGCGGGAGGGACAATCCGGCTCGACGAAGCGTTTTTACCACCCGGAAACTTCCCGAATTGGTCCAAGAAAATCCTGGGCAATTTGCTCCTGTTGGAAGGCGACGAGATGGGGGTCCGTCGGGGTACCGGGAAAGTACCCTGTGCGTACCAAGCGGATGCGCGAGTCACCCGCTTCATGGCGGCGGCTGACAACCGTTTCCAAGGTCTTTAAAAGGGCGTCTCGCATTGTCGTTGGCTGGCCGCTGGCGGCGTCAGGCTGGAAGCCACTTTCACTGATGAGAAGGTAAGCTTTGGGATAGACGGTCCGGACCCTGAAGACAAACGCCGTATAGGCGTCGTCCAATTCCGTTTTGGGCAAAATGTCGTGATCGTGATCAGTGCCCACGTTGATGACGACGATGTCGGGCTGGTAACGGGTGTGATCCCATTTGGATTCAGGTTTGTCAGGCAGGGCGCGTTCAAAAAAGACCGGAACCGTATTT
The DNA here is from genome assembly GCA_048498875.1 of Verrucomicrobiota bacterium. Taxonomy (GTDB): domain Bacteria; phylum Verrucomicrobiota; class Verrucomicrobiia; order Opitutales; family Opitutaceae; genus Lacunisphaera. Next base: position 1,852 of record JBEHXD010000012.1, on the reverse strand, counting down.
ACGTCCCGTCTCCCGTCCCAGTTGCGCACGATTCCACGTCCGCCGTAGGAAATGAGGTGCACCTGCGCGTTCAGCCATTTCGCGAGCAGCATTCCGTACGAACGTGTCGCGTTGGTGGTACGGGCCGACTTCTCATTCTCGGGAGGGAAACGTTCATTGTATTCTCCGCAAGTGAGCGAGTCGCCGATGAACATCAGTTTGCGCGCCGGGAACGGCGGCGGGGTTAACAGCTCGCATCCGGCAGGCAGATTCAAGCCGTCAAATGACGCGACGCCCATCCAGGACTCGGTGCGTCTCACGAGTTCGATGGTCCACCCACTGGCCGGGGCAGGGCCGGTGGGAAGGTCGATTCGATTGGGTCCTTTGTTCAGCCGGATGGTCACGGGATCCCAACCGTTGCACGAGAGATTGAAATAACAGTCCGGGGTGTCCGCGGTCATGACGAGCGCAGGTGCCGCGCCTCGAAACTTGAATTTCACCGTGACTCCCGGAAACCCCATCCAAACCCGTCCTTCCGTCGTTTCGGTGCGTCCCATGTAGCTGAAGGAAGGTTGGTCCGCCCGAACCAAGGTTCCGGCGGATGGTTCTGCTGTCGTGTGAAGGCAGAAGCATGGCAATCCGCAGGAAAGGCAAAGGAGGAGTAGACGGAGATTCATGAGTGTGAACGGGCTTGGCCGCGTTATCCGACGCGCAACGCGATGCCTTTGATCTCCGCGCAGCCGGGGAGTTTTTTGAGTTTTTCCAAGATGGTCAGGCGGTGGTGAAAGAGCTCATTGCGCACCACGGCGTGGGAAACCAGCACGACCAGCTGGTTGCGCTCCACGGTAACGGGATGGGAATAGGAGGCATTCGCGATTCCGACCAATTCGCCCCATTTTCCCCGGATGCTGTGCTCGATGGAGTCGTGGCTGATGCGGTATTTGACGAGCAGCTCGTCGACCAGTGAGGCCAACTCGGCGGTCTTGCGCTTTTTCGACCGGCTGTCGTCCTCCGGCATCTCGCGAAAACAGGCGATCAGGTTCTCGACGGCGCGGCTGAATTCCTTGGGCTCATCTGGCATCGCCAGAAACCAACCACGCCTGATTCCGTTTCGCACGGATTTTTTGAAACCGTTTTCGTTTCAGGGAGTCTTGGCAGGTAAGCCATTCAATCCATCCATGTGGAGCCAGTCCAATCCCTTTGCCATCGTTGTGTGCACCTGCAATGGCGAGCGGTTTGTCGACGAGCAGCTGCAGTCCTTGCGCGAACAGGATGGGGTGGGCGAGATTGTGGTATCGGACGATGCGTCCACTGACGGCACGCTGGCGATTCTCTTGCGGCACGCGGAGGAGGATTCGCGGATCCTGATCAGCCGGAACCCAGCCCGTCTGGGAGTAACCGCAAATTTTCAACATGCGATAACCCTGGTGCGGGCGCCTTGGGTCGCTCTTTCCGATCAGGACGACATCTGGCTTCCGGGCAAACTGGCGCGGATGCGGGCGTGTTGGGACGGGAACTCATTATTGATGCATCATGCGTCGCATAAATTCCGGGGTCTCCACGCCCCCCGGCTGGCCTCCGTGCGGGCTGACGAGCGGAGGAAGTTTCGCGGGACCGACTGGCGGCGTCTGTTGCATCGCAACAGTGTGGTGGGACACACCGTGGTGATCCGGGCCGATCTTGCCCGCCAACTGATGCCATTTCCCCGGACGCTTCCTCACGACTGGTGGCTGGGGCTGGGTGCCGGCATTCGGGGCTCGGTTCAGTTTCTCGACGAATACCTGGTGCATTATCGAATCCATCAGTCGAACGCCTATCACGCCGCGGGATCGCGGGGTTGCCGAACCAGTAGAGAGGAATTGTTGTGACCGGG
>JBEHXD010000011.1:0-27656 GCA_048498875.1 Verrucomicrobiota bacterium | reverse complement strand
TCTCGTTCGAAGGCTCCATCCGCGGCAAGCGCAAGCTCGTGGTTCGCCACGAAGAGTCCGGCGCCGAAGAGGAACATCTGATCCCACACGGCAAGCACATCATCGTCCAACCGGGCGACGTCGTGCACAAGGGCCAGCACTTGACCGAAGGTTCCGCCGATCCACACGAGATCCTCGAAATCCTCGGGCCAACCGCGCTGTATGAGTTCCTCATCGGCCAGGTGCAGGAAGTCTACCGTCTCCAGGGCGTGTCGATTAACGACAAGCACATCGAGGTCATCATCCGTCAGATGCTCCGCAAGGTTCGTATCAGCGATCCGGGTGACACCGAGTGGTTCTGGGGCGAGCAGATCGACCGCACGGCTTTCCTGCGCGAAAACAAGCGCATCGAAACCGCCGGTGGCAAACCTGCCGAAGCCGAGCCGATCCTCCTTGGCATCACCAAGGCCTCGCTCGAAACCGAGAGCTTCATTTCGGCTGCGTCCTTCCAGGAGACGACCCGCGTCCTCACCGACGCCTCGACTCTCGGCAAGGTCGACAACCTGAAGGGCTTCAAGGAAAACGTCATCATGGGTCACTTGATTCCCGCCGGCACCGGCTGGCCGGGCTACAAGAAACTCAAGGTCACGCTTCCGCTCGGCGGCGACATCCCGATGGACGAGGCCCCGAAAGCCACGGCCGAAGTTGCCGGTTGATCCGGGACACACTGCAAAAATTTCAAAGCCGCGAACGAAAGTTCGCGGCTTTTTTGTGCGTGGACGATTTCCCAAAGGAGCATCGCCAAAGCTTGGGGATGAACCTAATCATTTGAATCAGGCGTATGCAGAACTACTTTCTCGTCGCGGTATTGAAGGACGTGGATGCGAACCGGCCCAAATGGGGTGGCTGGCTTTTGCTGTATCGCAATGATGTCAGGAAAGTGACGATCGTCGAAGACCCGGCGCCTCATTCGCATGCTACTGAAATGGATCTGCCCGCCATGTTTGCCTATCAGCCCTCGAAGCCGTGGGTTCATGACGACGGGCAGATGATTGAGTTTGAGCCACCCGGATGGTTCGAACGGATTTGTCAGGCATCGGGCTGCGAATGGTTTTTATCCATAGCCAGGCGACTGGTGAATGGAGAATGTGTTACTTCAGCTGATTTAACTTCAGCCTATTCGCTCAATCACCGGGGAGAACCGATGCCGCAAGGAACGATCGCACAACTGTTCAAGATCGCTAACGCGCGAACTTAACCCCAAAAAATGAATAATGTGGCGGCCGTTTTTTTCGCGGCGCGAGATTTTATTGCGTTTATGATCATCGAACGCCCAACGGAAGATACGCCCATGCTTTTTCCCGCCGCAAAAGCGCTCTCCGATCGGCTATCAACTTTGGTGGGATTAAAAATTTAAGGCCGCCGGACCGGGCAACGTCTGTACCGCCCAAGCCCTCTGCATTCCGTATTCAGCGCTCCGCCTTCAGCATTCCGCGCTCCGCGCTCCACCACACCGCCTTCACGCCACGCTTTTCTCGCTTTGCTTCGGCGCGACCGTTGGTTTGCCCTCGATCCAGAGGCCGGGGACCAGAATCCGGTTTGGGGTTTCAACGCATCCGGTCTGGTTTGTTTTTAAAAGCATCGCCAGCTGTTCCATCGCGCGTTCGCCGACCACCGCGTCGCGCTGGGTCATCCAGCCAAAGACGCTCTGGGCCGGAACCGGCCCCATTTCAACAACGGCCAGACGGGAAGGCGGCGTCACGCCCGCCGCGGCCAGTGCCGGCGAAACATTGTTCCAGTTCGTGATCACCGCATCGATCCGGTGCCGCCGGATCCACCGGCCGAGATCGCGGCCGAAACTTTCCAGCGACTGGCCATTGGTGAGCAACAGGGGAGGGACCGGCTTCAAATCCGGGTGCAGTGCGATTTCCCCGTGGAATCCGACCGTGAATGCGTGATCGAGGTAGATTTCCTCCTCCCAGCCCACCGCGATCCCGATGCGGCGATAACCTCCCTGCCACAGCCGGCGCACGGTTTCCCGCGCCATCATGACCTGGTCGGTGGAGACCGAATGCAACGGCAGCTCAAGGTGTTGGCATTCGATCTGGACGACACTGAATTCGTCCCAGTTCATCTGGAAACTCACGGTGCGCGGACGGAAGGCGCAGAGGATCACGCCCCGGATGCCCCGCGAAACCAGCAGGTGTCCGATCCGGTGCCCCTCGGCGGCCCGGCTGTTCCCTTCGAAAAAGAACCGGTTGACGATATAGCCGAGTTCCTCGGCCTTCCGCGTCGCCCCCTCAAGAAAGTTACGGTAGGCCAGACTGGCCTGGTCGAGTTCCCTCTGGCTGTTGAAATCCAGAATCAGCCCCACCGTGGACTGGGTTTTCGGCGCCATCAGATTGGTGCGATACGCCGTCAGCGCGCTCAGCATCGGGTCCTGGTGATAACCCATCTGCTTCGCCATTCCCTGGATCTTTTTCCGCGTCTCCAGCGGCAGCTTCGGCGAATTCCGCAACGCCAGCGATACGGTGGTCGTGTGCACGCCCAGCTTGTGGGCGACATCTTTCATCGTGACTCGGGGAAAAGACATGATGGCGTGTAACAGATCGGTCAGAAACCAGCTGCGATCAGCGTGACACACGCCTGCCGAATCACGAGCGAATAACACGCGGAACCGACTGTCCGAAAAATCGCCGGCTCGCTGGCCCGGCGGGAATTTCCCGCCAGATCAGGCGTAACAGAACGCTCCCGAAAGCAACTCTTTCATCCTTATGACAGCGATCCCCTAAATTCAGGACCTTTCCCTTCTGTGGCGCCGAATGCCTTGCTGGCATGGTGAGCCGATGCGCAAGAACCCGGGCTCGCTGACGCGAGCGACCTCCTCCTCAACTCAAACGGACACGAACATCCCGGCCTCCCGATGGCTGTACACCGGAACGCAGGGCCTTCGCTGTCTGACTTTCATCGTTCTTGGTTTTTGGGGTTCGACCTTCGCTTTCGCGCAACGAGCCCAAATTCAACATGCGCCTTCGATCAACGGCACGATCGACGGCTCTGTGCAGCAGATGACGGGGGAGAGCGTGACACTAAACGGGGGAGCGACAATCACGGGCGATTTGTTGGTACCCGGAGTTCCGACCGTCACGATCAACGGTACACCCTCCTATTCGGGCACGCAGGAAGGGACGGGCGCGACGACTCCGTCGGGGTACGCTATTTCGCTCAATAGCGGTTCATCGTTGCGGCATGTGATCCGGCGGACCAATCCGGTTTCCCTGCCCGTGGTTGCCACGGTGCCTGCGCCCCCGGGTACAGTCTCGGTTACCGTGAATGCTGCCGGGCAAAGCATTTCGTGGAGCAATCTGAAAAACCTCACGCTTAACAGCAATGTCGGGGTGTATGCCGTCCCGGTGGGAACATATGGCAATTTCAGTGCGGGCAGTGGCACGGGCTTTAAGCTAGGCACGGCGGGCGCCACCCAGGCATCGGTCTATAATTTCCAAAACCTGACGCTCAACGGGAACAGCAGTCTGCAGGTGGTCGGCCCTGTGGTGATCAATGTAGCCAACGGATTTTCGGCGAATGCGCCGGTTGGTGCTTCCGGCAATCCCTCATGGCTCGCGCTCAACATAAAATCTGGCGGTTTCACCCTCAATAGTGGCTGTAATGTTTATGGATACATTACCGCTCCGGGCGGAACCGTGATTATCAATGGCGGCACGCAGCTGGTCGGCGGAGTTTGTGCGGCCTATCTCACGGTTAACGGCAACGGCTTGCTCAAACTCCAATCACCATCAAACCAAGCCCCGGTGGTTTCACTTACTGCGCCCGCCGATAACGCCACTTTTCAGGCACCAGCGACATTTACGCTCAGAGCGATGGCAACCGACCCGGATGGATCTGTCGCCAAGGTGGAATTTTTCCAAGGGACGACCAATCTTGGCCAAAGTATGGCCGCGACTTATAGTATGCCCATCAACGGGCTCACGGCGGGAACCTACACTTATTTCGCGCGTGCCACTGACAATGCGGGGACAGTCACGGATTCGAATGTGGTCACCGTAACGGTGACCGCGCCCAATCAACCGCCTTCAGTTTCGCTCACCGCGCCTGTGAACGGAGCCCATGTTACGTCACCGGCGGCAATCACATTGAGCGCGGCGGCTAATGACAGTGACGGCACAATTGCGAAGGTGGATTTCTATCAGGGCGCCACCTTGCTCGGTTCGGACGCAACTGCTCCCTATTCCTTTGTTACCAGCGCCCTGCCTGCCGGTTCATACACCTTCACGGCGAAGGCGTATGATAATGGCGGCGCATCGACAATTTCTCCAGGTGTTACTGTTACGGTTGCGAATCCGAATCAGCCGCCCTCGGTTTCGATCACCGGCCCGGCGAATAATACCGTGTTCGATGATCCCGCCGTTTTCTCTTTGATCGCGAGCGCGAACGATTCGGATGGGACGATTGCTAACGTGCAGTTCTTCCGCAATGGAATTTCCCTGGGGATGGTTACACAGGCTCCCTATCAATTTCCCCTGAGCGGCCTCGCTGTTGGGAATTATGATTTCGTGGCGCGCGCGACTGACAATCAGGGGGCGACCGCGGACTCTGCACCGATCCACGTGAGTGTTGTGCACATTAACGATGCTCCAGTGGCCCATGCCCAAACCTCGACCACTCCTGAAGACACGCCGGTCACGCTGACACTTACAGGTTCTGATGCAGACGGTGACGTGCTGAGCTACGTCATCGTTGCCTCGCCGGCGCACGGTTCGCTCATTCCCAAAACGCCGCCGAATAGCTTCACCTATATTCCGGCCACTAATTTCAACGGCAGCGACTCCTTCTCGTTCAAGGTGAGCGACGGGTCACTTCAGTCCGGGGCAGCGACCGTCAGTCTCTCCGTCACACCCGTAAACGACCCTCCTCAGGCTTATCCTGCGTCGGTGGTGCTGGACGAAAATTCTTCCGCATCACTGACGCTCGCTGGTACCGATGTGGATAGCAGCGTACTCAGTTATACCATTCTTTCAGGTCCGTCCCATGGGACTTATTCCGGAGCCCTGCCTAATCTCACCTACGTACCGGCCGTGAATTATAGTGGCACGGACAGTTTGGTGTATGCGATTTCTGACGGGCAACTCACTTCCGCGCCGGCTACGATTAGCTTCACAATCAACCACGTGAATCGCGTGCCGACTGTCGCACTGACAACCCCCGCCGATGGGGCGCGGTTCGTCGGTCCCACTGCGATCACTCTCTCCGCGACGGCAACGGATGCCGATGGCTCGATCGCAAAAGTGGAGTTCTTTAACGGTTCCGCCAAGTTGGGTGAAGCGCTTGATGCCCCGTTCCAATTTATCTGGAGCGATGTTGCTCCGGGGCAATACACACTCTCAGCTCATGCCATCGACAACTCGGGTGCGATGGCAAATTCCGCCACGCTTACAGTCACCGTTATAGCAAACAGTCTTCCGACGGTCTCACTGACGTCACCCGTTAACGATGCGGTGTTTACTCCACCGACATCGCTTCCCTTGGCTGCCATCGCCAGCGATGCGGACGGCACCATCGCAAAGGTGGAGTTCTTTGCTGGAAACGACAAAATCGGCGAAGCGCTTGCAGCGCCCTATGAACTGGTTTGGAGCAATGTGGGTGGCGGTGACTATTCGATAACCGCTCGTGCAACCGACAATCTGGGTGGGGTTACCACATCTGCTCCGTGTTTGATCAAAGTGAATTCGCCACCGGTTGCTGTTCCACAAAAAATTACAGGACTAAAGAATACTTCCCTGTCACTTACCCTCGCGGGAAGCGATCCGGAGAATTCCCCACTCAGCTTCACCATTGTCGATCGTCCTGCTCACGGCGAACTGGTGGCGGGGCCTTCACTGGCGGACTTTCAGTTTATCCCGGAAATCAATTACAGCGGCCCGGATCATTTCACTTTCAAGGTAAGTGATGGCGGACTCGATTCCGTTCCGGTGTCCGTTGATCTCACGATCCGAAGCAATGCCTCTGCTCCTTACATCACCAGCACACCGATACTGACGATCGTATTGCCCTCCACGCGGCTGAATCAAAGTAGCGTCGACTTTACACCGTTTGAACTCACGCCGTCGGACGTGGGATCCGCGAATACGGATGTTTTTACCACCCTTCCCACGGAAGATCCCGCGTTATTTGGGCTCAATGGCAGCGATATTCGACGCGTGAACTTCGACCGAACCCCTGCGGGCGATCCGATTGCGTCTGGCTCGTTCCTTACCGATGAGTATGCGGGTGTTGGCGTTTCGATGAACAACATCGAGGTGAGCAACAATGTTTATGGAAACCCGGCTTCACTACCAAATGCGACCACCACCACCTTTACCCCGGGATTGCGACTGGAGTTCACTTTCCATGTACCGGTCGTCGCGGTGGGCGTAATCAATACGTCGCCCGATCAGAATGAAATTGAATATTATTCTCCCCAAGGCGTCAGGCTTTTCAAAACGAGGGATCAGGACAATGAACCGGGTGGTTCGTACACCTATAGTATCGACCGTTTCGTGGGAGCGAGGGTGAATGATGGCAATTTGATTGGTTCGTTCACATTGGTGAATACCACGGGACAAGTTGAATTGGATGAACTGGTCTTTGAGGTACTCAAGGAACAGGTTTTTCCGAATCAGTATCGTTATGATGTGGACGCAATCGATCCTGCAGGGCTGGACTTGACGTACACGCTCGAAACAGGTCCGCAGGCGATGAACATCGATGCGTCCACCGGAATCATCACGTGGTCTCCGACTGCGGCAGATTTGGGCGACAATCTCGTGAAGGTGAAGGTCACCAACACGCAGGGTTTGTCTGATAGCCAGAGTTTCGTCCTCAAAGTCATTGCCAATGTACCGCCCGTCGTAAGCGCCGGACCTGATACCGCCACCCGTACAGTTGGTCTGCCTGTTTCTCTTGCTGGTACAGTCAACGACGACGGAATTCCAGCGGACAAGACACTCACGATCACCTGGAGCAAGGTGTCCGGGCCTGGAACCGTGATATTTTCGAATGCTACGCTGCCGTCCACATCTGCGGTGTTCGATCAAGCCGGCAGCTATACCTTGAAGCTTTCCGCCTCTGATGGTTTGGAAGAGCAAAATGATTTGGTGGTGGTTCGGGTGGCCGATCCCTACCAGCTGGCTGAACCTGCCGGTGCCGCGGCTTGGTGGCCGGCGGATGGAAATACCAGGGATTCCGTTGGCGGACTGTTGGGAAAGCTTCACGGCAATGTCTCTTACGTCCCTGGAAAAGTTTCGCTCGGATTTGGTCTGGATGGAGAAAAAGGTTTCACGGACGTACCGGCGCATCCGAATCTTGATCTCGGGTTGTCGCTTTCCGGATTCAGCATTGAGCTCTGGGTGAAGCCCGATGAATACCGCGATGCTCCTTTGTTGAGCTGGGGTAATTCAACGGAAGGAGTGAGCTTTCGTGCGGCCAATGGTGGCCACCAGCTTTATGCTTCCCTCACGGATACCAATGGAAGAAATCACTTTATTTCCGTTGAAAATCAATTTGAGGCGGGCGTCTGGCAGCATGTGGCGCTGACCTATGATCGTAAGTCCGGTTTCGCCCGTTTGTTTAGGAACGGGATTTTGGTCGCCCAGAAATTTCTGGGCGTATTTGTTCCGCAGACTTCCCTTGATTTGAATTTTGGCGCATCGGTGCGGGAGAAGAGTTATTTTAAAGGAACGCTCGATGAAATATCCCTTTATCGGCGGCCACTATTGCCCGCCGAAGTTTTCGCAATTTACGCGGCGGGTGAGGAGGGCAAATCATCGATTGCCGGTCCGCTGGTAAACGCGGGACCTGATCTAATCGTGCCGTCCTTGTCCGCGTCTTTGGACGGCGTGGTGAGTGACGCAAATCCTCCGCTCCCGGTGCAGGTACGTTGGCAAATGCTTTCGGGACCGGGTTCGGTCGTGTTCAGCGACGGCGCGTCCGTCCATACGACGGCGGAGTTCAGTGCTAATGGCGTATATGTCCTGAAACTCACTGCGGATGATGGTCTGCGCAGTGTCAGCGACACTGTGGAAGTCCGCGCCGGAGTGACGGGCATTGTGCCACCGGGAGGATTGTCTGCGTGGTGGCCACTCAATGCCTCTCCAGTGGAGGTAATCCATGGCGGTCACGATGTAATGCTCGCAAACGGAGCAGACTACATGAGTGGGAAGGTGGGAATGGGAATCTCGTTTGACGGCGTGAGCAGCTGTGCGCTGGTTCCGGCTCATCCGGATTTGGATCTGGGTGCTTCGCCGGCCGGCTTCACGATCGAGTTGTGGGCCAAACCGGGAGCAAACCAGGATGTGCCGCTGGTGCAGTGGGCGACGGAAGACGATGACGGTTTGAGTTTGCGACAGTGGGGATTCGGAACCGGTTTGACTGCATTTCTGGCCGATACCACGGGACGAACGCACGTGATTGGAGCCGACGGAATATTCGCCGTTGGTGAATGGAATCACGTGGCCTTGACCTACGATCGAACCACGGGAATCGCCCGATTGTTCAGCAATGGGTTGATAGTGGCGGAACAGAAGGCCGGATTTTTCTCCGTGCAAACCGGGTATGGATTGCAATTTGGGTCTCTGATCCGTGAGGGTCGTTATTATCGCGGCACTCTGGATGAAGTTGGTTTTTATGACCGACCGCTTTCGCCTGATGAAATAGCTGCTGCCTATGACGCGGGCGCCAACGGAAAAATTCCTGTAGGCACCGACAATGCTCCGGTGGTTTCAGCGGGCGCCGACATCGTCCTGGGTACCGTTGGTGATGTCGCGCAACTCAACGGGCAAGTGCTGGACGACAACAAGCCTTTCGGTCCATCCGTCATCACATGGAGTTTGGTGGAAGGTCCGGGCTCGGTAAATTTTGCCGATGAGAATGCCGCAACCACCACCGCCACGTTTACTTCACCGGGAACGTATCTTTTGCGGCTGACCGCGAGTGATGGATTTGCCCTGCCGGTTTCAGATCTGGTGGAAGTTCGGGTGGGAAGTCTTTCGATTCGACCTGCCACAGGATTGACTGCGTGGTGGCCCGCCAACGGACATGCTCACGAAATTGTTCATGGCGGACACGATGTCAGCTTGCTGCAGGGCATGAACTACGGGACAGGAAAGGTCGCCCAGGCATTCTCATTTGATGGGATCAATGACTCCGGCCGGTTGTCGTCTCATCCTGATTTGGATTTGGGCGCCTCTGCCGCCGGTTTTTCGATTGAATTATGGGTGAAGCCGGGAAAGAACCAGGATGAGCCGTTGATTCAGTGGTCAATCGGTGACTATGATGGCGTGAGCCTCCGTCAGTGGGGGTTTGGCACGGGATTGACTGGATTTTTGGTCGATACGACGGGACGGACGTACGTGATCGGAGCTGACGGAGTATTCACCGCAAACACGTGGACCCACGTGGCTCTGACCTATGACCATGTCAGCGGTTTGGCGCGCCTCTATCGCGACGGATCGATCGTCGCCGATCAAAACGTCGGTGTGCGAACCATGCAAACGGCGTTCGATTTGCAGTTCGGCTCACTGGCGAGAGATAACCTCCTTTATCAGGGAGCTTTGGACGAAATCAGTTTCTATGACCGGCCCTTGGAGCCTGCGGAGATTCAGGCGATTTTTGCGGCAGGTGCAAACGGCAAGATTCCCGGAATAGTGAACACCGCCCCTGTGGTAAGTCTTGCTTCGAACGTCTCAACGACATGGGGAGAGGCGCTGCTTCTGTCTGGAGCTACAGTGGACGACGGTTTGCCAAACCCACCGTCGACGCTGAGCTTTGAGTGGTCGAAAATCAGCGGACCGGGCGCGGTGGCGTTTTCGCATCCGACGGAAACCCAGACTAACGTCACATTTGAGGCGGTTGGATCGTATGTCCTGCGTTACACGGCTTCTGATTCCCAACTGAGTGCGTTCTCAGACATCACAGTCGTCGTTCATTCCCCGTCCCCGAAGGTGACGATCACTGAACCTACTCAAGGTCAGATCGCGATCGCCGGCCATGCAGTCCCGATCATCGCCAATGTGACCGGAAACATCAGTCAGATTGATAAGATCGAATTCTTCGATGGTGCGGTGTTGATCGGCGAGCGAGCCCAACCTGATTCAGCGAACGGTTCAACGTATACACTCCCGGTCGCATCCGGATTCTCTGCCGGTGATCATTTGCTGACCGCGAAGGTTTTCATGGTCGATGGCACAACGGTGGTGTCGGATTCCCGGATGCTCAAGGTGCTGCCCACTGCACCGAGTGCGCCCACTCTAAAATTCACTTCTCCGGCTTCGGGTACTGAAGTTACGGCACCGATCGCCGTGATGGGTACAGCGGCCGGCCAATATTTGACGACTTACACCGTGCAGCTGCGATACAAGACCGCATCAAATGATGCTCCGTGGAAAACGGTGGCTGCGGGAACGGTTTCCGTGACCAACGGTATTCTCGGTCAGATGGATCCCTCGCTGTTGCCTAATGGGCTTTACGAAATCCGCCTAACGGCAACGGATCAAATCAACGAATATTCCATTCAACCGCCTTACGATTGGATATCAATCACGGGCGGCATGAAGATCGGTGCCAATACCCGGACTCAGGTTGATCTTTCCATTCCGACGGGCGGTATGCCTCTTTCCATTGTGCGTCGCTACGATAGCACAGATTCCCGCATGGGAGATTTTGGCCTGGGGACGACTTTGGCCAACCAGGCTTACGTGGTGCAATCGAGCCGGACTTTGGGAGAGGATTGGTTCGCCTATACGGTGAGTGGTTACCTCGGGGTCCCCGAATATGTCGTCGATCCATCTCCGCCGTTTGAGGCGACCGGCGTTGAGCCTAAACCCAGAATGGTGAGCGTGACTTTGCCGGACAACACGACATTCCGTTTCTCCGCCCGGCTGACTCCCAATCATAAATCGAGCGAGATTACGGGAGGTCAGATTGTATTTGATGCGATGCCCGGCACGGTGGGCAGTTTGGAGGCGGTTAATGAGACCACTTTCGAGGTGGATAATGAGGTTCTATGCGATGCGAACTTCGAGAGTACAAATCTCATTGGCTTCGAGGACGGTGCTCCGCTCGATCCGCATGCGTTTCGCCTGACGACTCTCGATGGCACCCAATATGTAATTTCCACCACGAAGGGTGTCCTTCAGGTGACCGACCGTCGCGGAGTTTCCACTACTTATGGACCCAATCGGATCGAACAGTCGACCGGAGCAGCAATTGATCTCGTTCGCGACAGCGCGGGCCGAATCACAGCGGTGAAGGACCAATCGGGGCAGAGCATAAATTACACTTACGATCCGACGGGCCATCTCCTCACGGTTACTGATCGGGAAGGGCGGGTCACGACCTTTGGTTATCTGGAAGGAACCTCGTTGATGACGAGCATCAAAGAGCCGGCCGCCACTCTGCCTGAATACGACGCCTACGACGCGGTCGGACGTCTGATTTCAAAAGTCGACGGAGCACTCGCCAATGGAGGTACGCTAACTGAGCGCGACTTTGCCAACCGCGTCGAGAGACATCGGGATGCGCTGAATCGCGTCACGAGCGTGGAATACGATTTGTTCGGGAATGTCATTCGCCGCGTCAACGCCTTGGGCTTTGAAACAAAATATGCGTTTACCGATGCGCGTTTCCGGGACAAACCCACCACGATCACTGATGCGGAAGGCGGTACTACGCGTTATCGCTACAATGCACAAGGTCTCGTCGAGACCGTCACTGACGCCAACGGTCACGCCACCAATTACACCTACAACACCAATGGGCAAATCCTGACGGAAACTGATGCGCTCGGTCGCGTCCAGGTGCAGACTTATGATGGGCAGGGCAACCTCGTCACTCGTACGGATCGCGAAGGCAATACCACCTCGTTCAGCTATGACGCGACAGGCAATGTACTCACGGAACACAGTCCGCTCGGCAACGAGACGCGCTACACCTATAATGTGAATGGTCTGCCACTGACCGAAACCGACTATGCACCCGACAATACGCCGGGTCGCAAACGATCATATACTTACGACGCGAACGGTAATCTGGTTTCAGAAACATTCCATCGGACGGATCCCCAGGGCGCGGAAGTGGCGGTGATTACAAGTTACGCTCACAATCTCAATGGACAACCGACGAGGACTACTTATCCCGACGGAACATTCTCGCTCAAAACCTACAACGCCAGCGGTCTGCTCGCTTCAGAATCGGATCGCTCAGGCAAGGTGGTAAACTACACCTACGACAGCGCAGGACGGCTCACGCGGACGACGTTCGCCGATGGTTCCTACGAGGAAAAAACTTATGATGTGGTAGGCCGGGTGACGGCGGAAAGAAATGTCATGGGGCAAAGCTCCACGACCACCTACGACGATGCGGATCATGTGCTCGCGATCGAATTCCCAGGCATTGGCATTCAGAGCCACACTTACGACAAAGTGGGACGCATGTTGACTGATACGGACGAAGGAGGACGGGTCACCGCAACGGCCTACGATCCGGTAGGCAACGTTACGAAGGTCATTTATCCCGACGGCACGTCCACAGATTTGGTTTACGATGAAGTCGACAGCCTGAAAAGCGCGTCATCGCGCGTGTTCTTTGCTCCCGCCGATTCCGACATTGGTTACAATCCAATCCCGGCCGGAGTGGATCTGAGCTTGCCGGGAGCTCTAACCGAAAATCTGACGATGCCCTTGGTCGCATCGTCAGTGAGCACGACACCTTCTGCTCTCCCGCAGATCGGAATGCCTTTCGGTTATCATGCTACACCGGCGAGCTTCACGCTGCGCAAAGCCGCAGGCAGAACATCCACTTTTGGCCGGCGACGCGCACTTCTCGCCCAAGCGTCAACGACACCGCCTCCGGCCCCGGCGCCCCGTCTTTATCAATATACCTACGACGCCAACGGGCGGATGAAGTCGATTACCAATCCCGATAACTCATCCTCGAGTATCGAGTACGATGCGGTCGGCCGCCCGACCAGGACCACGAATGAAGAGAGGCAGGATTGGACCTACGAATACGATTTGTCCTCCAACGATCCGGCCCGGCGTACCGCGGTCAAACACGGCAATGATTACCTCGAGCAGTATCACTACGACCCATCTACGGGCGACATGGACTGGCAGGTGGATCCGGTCGGCAATATCACCGAGCGTCACTACAACAGCCAAAACCAGTGCACCGATATCCAGTATTTCGACGCGCATGGGGCTTTACTCTCAACTGAAAAATTTGAGAACTTCGATCAGGAAGGTAACCCGACCCAGATTACCGATCGCGAGAATTTCGTTATTACGATTGCCGACTCCCGGACGAAAAACAGCAAGGCGGGCAACCGGGTGCTTACCCGGAAGGTGGAAGGAGTGGATTATGTTAGCACGGAAACCTACGACGAAGCAGGCAATCTGAAAAAAATTGTCGATCCTCGCGGGGCGGTTACGGCGTACGAATACGATTTTTTCAACCGCCGGATCCTGATGGCGCTGCCTGACGGTCGGAAAATCCAGACTGAATATGGTCCGCGCAATCGCGTGGAAAAAGTCCGCGAAATCGCGAGCGACAACAGCGACATTCATATTACCGAATATAAGTACGATACCGCCGACCAAGTCACTCAGACGATTCGCTCGCACACGAGCGCAGCCGATACAGTGACCGTTGATTCGACTTACGCTGCTGACGGCCGCGCGACTAAAATCTCGGCTCCTTACCTGGCGGGCGAAACGCCGGTCAACACGTCAATCGTCTATGACGACGTTAACCGCGTAGTCATTGTAACGGATCCCATGGGCCGCGTCACGGTGCGCAAACACGACAAGCTCGGCCGCTTGGTAGAGGAGACCGACACTGCCGGGACCACCACCCATCGCGACTACGATGAGCTCAATCGGATGACCGAGATCATCGTGACTGGAGCACCTGACCCGGTGTCTCATGCGATAGTATCGGTAAAAACCACGATGACGTACGACGCGCTGGGAAATATCCTTTCGCGCACGGAAGGGGCGGGTACGGAGGAGGCCCGCACGACCAGCTATGCATACATATACCTGAAAGATGGCTTGCAGGTGACCACGACGTATGCCGATGGATCGACATCCAAGTCTCTCCAGGACACGCGTGGACTGGTTACATCGACTACGACTCCACGCGGCAACAAGGTCGCCACCACGTACGATGCCTTGGGCCGTCCGCTGTCGGTGAGCGGTCCTCTCGGTCAGAAATCTGATTATACGTATCCCAATTTTGGGGAAAGCCAGGTGATCACGGATGCGGCCGGTCGGATTACAACGCGAAAGTTCGATGCGAGCCAGCGGCTCATCGAGGAAAAATTGCCCGGTGGTTTTGGCAGCCGCTTCTATACCTATGATGCGTTCAACAAACTCAAAACGGTCAAAAACACGCGCGGGTATGCCACGACGACCGATTATGATTTCCTCGGTCGCCCCACGAAGATGACCCGACCCGATACCACGACGATCAACACAACGTATACGGCGATGGGGCAACCGCGCCGAGTCACCGATGCGCGTGGTTTTGTGACCCAGTATGATTACGATCCGGTCTTGCATCACCTGACCTCGGTGACCGAAGCCGAAGGTGATGTGATGGCGCGCACGGTCGCTTACGGTTACGATGCCGCCGATCGCGTGAACCAGGTCACCGCGCCGAACGGACAGGTTACTGATTCGGTGTTCGATGCTTTCGGGCGTCTGACCAAACGCACCTCTACTCTAGATACCGATGGATCTCAGTACACTGAAAGTTTCACCTATTACCAGACCGGCGAACTTAAGGTGCACAGCGATATCCGTGGCGATACGACGCACGTGTACGATGCGCTCGGTCACCTCAGGAGCCTCACCGATCCGCTCAGTCAGGTCACGAAGACCGAATACGACAGTGAAGGAAATCTCACGAAGAGCACCGACGCTGTCGACCGCGTCACGACCTACACCTACGATGCGCTCAACCGGCTTACGAACACGATTCTCCCGCAAGGCGCCACGGAAACCAACGACTACGACACTTATCACCTGATCAAGCGCACTCTGGCACCGACCACGGGGGCAGGCGTGCCGATCGTCACCGACTTCGCTTATGACGACCTCGATCAAGTTATCAGGACGACGCGTCATCTTGCGGCCGGAAACGTGATCGAGTCACGACGCTACGATGGCGAAGGCCTGCTCACGAAGGAGACCGACGCCGTGGGTTATGAAACGACCTATGCGTACAACGCGCTCAACCAATTGGAGGAGATTACGCATCCGGACACCTCTACCGAATCGTTCACTTACGATGGCCAGGGTAACCGGCTCAAACATACCTATCTACCGGTCGCAGATGATCGCACCTATACTTACACTCCTCACGGCGAAATCGAAACGATGGTTGATGGCCTCGGTCATACCACGTCGTTTACGTACGACGAAACAGGCAACTTGCGCACCTCGACCGATCCATTGGGCCGGGTCACGGTAAACGACTACGATCTCGCCAACCGCTTGCGAAAAATTACACGGCCCGGAGACCGGGTGTCTAAATTTGACTACGATACCGTCGGCAATCGCGTGGCTGTGACCGATGCATCGAATCACACCAGGCGTTACGAATACGATTCTTTGGGACGGCTGAGCCGTGCGCTTACCCCACTGTACGACGCGCTGTCGTCGATGGCGGGCAATCATTCGGATCCGTCCGGTTCTGTGGTGACGATCGCCGGGCAGAAATTTGCGGCGTCGCAATTGACTTACGATCCAGTGGGCAACCTGGAAACACTGACCGATCCGAACAATCACAAAACCACATTCAAGTACGATGCCGGTAACCGGCTTACGCACACTTATCTGCCGGCGAATCCCATCACCGCGTATGAAACCAACACCTATGACTACGCCGGCCGGCGCATCGCGCGCGCCGACGCAGACGGCGCCACGACGATTTACGGTTATGATTCTTTGAGCAGGCTCATTTCGGTGCTCCCATCCTCCGTGCGGATCGGAGCGAACGTCTCTTACACCTATGATCCGCGGGGCCTGCGTTCTTCAATGGCCGATGGCTTGGGCACGACAAATTACACTTATGACAACCGTGGCCGATTGCATGCCGAGCAAACTCCGTACGCGGGGACCCTAACGTACACCCACGACACCTTGGGCCGATTGACAAACCAGCATTCGAGCACTGCCGGTGGCACGAATACCACCTACAGCTACGACGACGCTTCACGTCTCACCACTGTATTTGACGTCCGGCATAACGAAACCACGTATTACGATTACAACGATGTCGATCAGTTGGCCCGCGTGACCCAACCGAATGGCGCGGTCACTACACAGTCTTACGACACAGCCGGGCGGCCTGATGTCACCACGACCAAACTGGGGCTTGGCACCCTGTTCTCCCAGCGGTACAGCTACACCCCAACGGACCAGATCGACACGCTTGCCACGACCATCAGTCGTCCGGTGCCGTTCCTGCCGGTGCATAATGGTGTCGGCTACACCTACGATTCGAGCGACCGTCTGCTCCGGGAGAGTCATGTGGGCGACACCATCAACGGCGAGATCGACTACACCCTTGATCCGGCAGGCAACCGCACCGCGCGCAGTTCAACGATTCCCGGAGTTGCGGCCCAGTCCTTCGTTTACGATCCGAACAATGCACTCGCATCGCTATTTACTTACGACGCGCGAGGAAATCCGACGGCGGGACCACTATTTTCCGGTACTTTTTCCGACACCTACAATTATCTCGATCATCACGCATCCCGTGCGGGAACGGTCGAGTATCTTTATGATGGCGACGGACGACGGGTGGGGCATCGTGCTTTCGACTCCATTTCCGGACGCTGGATCAATCACACCCGGTTGATCAGTTCCCTGAATCCGACCGGCTATGATCAGGACGCCGAGGAATTTACCGACGGTGTACTCACTTCCTCCTACACGATCGGTCACAGCCGGCTCGCCGGCCAGCGCTTCGTTGACGAGGCGGTCACCGCGCAGGGACTCACGATTGCCCTGGGAACCGACGGCAAAGTGTACGCTTGGGGTAATGGCCAGACCACGCCGACTTTGGTGCCCGGGTTGAGTGGTATCATCGCGGTTGGCGCCGGCGCGTCGCATTATCTTGCGCTCGGTGCGGACGGCAAAGTGTATAGCTGGGGTACGAGCAACAGTTCGGGCCAGCTCGGTCGCGCTGGTGCCCTCGGGACGCCAGCGGCAATCCCCGGTTTGGACCATGTTGCGGCCATCTCGACCCAACTCGATCACACGCTCGCTCTCACGACGGACGGAACCGTTTATGCGTGGGGCGACAATTCGTCCGGGCAGTTGGGCGACGGAACGAGGGCGAATCGTGAAACACCGGTTGCCGTTGCCACCGGTGCGGTCTCGATCGCCGCGGGCCAGGTGCATTCGTATGCGCTGATGCTTGATGGGAAAGTCGAGTCATGGGGCGACAACTCGTACGGCCAATTAGGTCAGGCCGGCGTGCCGCATTTACTCACTCCGACGAAAATTCCGAATTTGGCGGGTGTCAGCGAACTTGCCGCGGGTGCCTTCCATGTTCTCGCGTTGAAATCGGATGGTTCACTCGTCACTTGGGGTGACAATTCCTTTGGCCAGCTCGGTGATCCCTCGGCACTGCCATCGCGTTCCACTCCGACTTCCTTGTCAGGCATTACCAATCTGACGGCGATTGCTGCGGGAGCCCGACACAGCCTGGCGTTGCAATCCGATGGTACGTTGCTCGCCTGGGGAGAGAATCGGTCAGGCCAGCTCGGGGTGTTGTATCCCGACGATCAGTATCTGCCGACAACAGTTTCCGGATTGCATGGGGTCGTTAGATTCGCCGCCGGAGCCCGTTCCAGCTATGCGATCACGACCTCCGGAGCAGTTTATGTGATGGGTTCGAATCGCAATGGTCAGCTGGGTACGGGTGACACGACTGCGGCTACCGTTCCCCAGCTACTTTCCGCCGGAACGAATCCCGGATTTACTGAGATTGCCGCTGGCAGCGAAGCCGGGACGACAAAAACCCAGCAGGCGATTGGGCTGCGCGATCAGTTTTTTGCTCCCGATGCGCAAGGACACACTCGCTTGCTCACCGATGTGGTCGGTAACGCGACCAGGACCTACAGCTACGATGCGTTCGGTAACCTACTCAACGCTACTGACAGTTCCGGCTACTCGCTTCCCGCGTCCCGCTACTCGCTGCTGTCCGCCACCAATCCGTACCTTTACCGCGGCGAACGCTTCGAAACCGAAACCAGCCGCTATCATCTGCGCGCCCGCGACTACGACGCGAGCCTCGGCCGTCTTGCCACGCTCGATACATACGGCGGTGATCCCAACTCACCGCTGTCGCTCAATCGCTACGCATACGCGGAGGCCAACCCCGTGGGCAATGTTGATCCTACGGGACACTTTAGTCTGAGTGTCTGGGAACTTCTGGGCGAGATGGATGCGATCAACCAGCAGTGGGATGATTTCACGACTGCCCTGCATCAGGGGGCTCAGGACGTGGTGATGGATTACGTGAATCTTCCAGGTACTGTAACTCTAATTCCCAAGAAACAGCGGACCATTTGGCTCAATGCTTCCCGGAGCGGTGGCTTGATTGGTTCCCTCGTGGGAGATGCGGGTGGAGTAAGGACGGCAGAAGGTGACACGGTCGGCAACTCTGCCGGCAGCGATGTGTTTTTCCACGCCAACGCCAATCCGCGCCACCGTATTTCCCTGATTGAGCGCACGGTCGAGCAAGCGTGGGCGAGCGCGTACAATCTGCGTCGGTCACTGAACGTGGGACCTCCGGAGAATGTCAGTAATCCGCTGGCAGCGCAAAGGCGCTGGCCCGCGCATCTCTATCATGACGCCATTCTTCAATCCCAGTTGCGCAGTCAGATGATCGAGGGCCCGGTGGAAGGGCGGTTCACGCGTTCGGCAGATCGCAAGTTGTACAATCACGCGCGAACCGTGCTGACCGCGACGGCGGTGAAAAATCTAAACGCGGCCCAATCCGGCGGTTTGTTAAACTGGCAATCCCTTGCCCAGCCCGAAACGAACGGCGTCGACGCCGTTTTCCTACGCTCTGCGAAAGATCGCGGATTTGAGCTATACACCCGATATGAGCTGTTTGTTGAAGGATTGCACGAAGGATACCGAACCGCGGCTCCAGGCATAGGCGTATTTGCGGGCGGGGCAGTCTTTGCTTTTGTCCCCGGTGGTCCGAGTGCGAGCGCCGGTTTTTCCGGGGCAGTTCTTTCCGGTATAAGAAGCGGTCTGATTTTCACCGGTGTGAAGCAGACGGTGAATGTAGCGATCGGCGCGCAGGACAAATTCTCCCTGGGCGAGGCGGTGACCGATACGGCGTCCATCGCGGCTTTGGAAGTCGGATTCCGGATTGCTCCCGCAATTGCCGATCAATTGGAGGCTGTTCCATTTTCACAACTAGCCGGACAGACGGTGCGATTTGGCCGGCGAGTTGCTTCGCGCACGATTAACCTCGCCGACAACCTAGCTTCAGCATCCCGAGCAGCACTTGGTAGAGGTGCCTCTGCCGTCGGCCGCGAACTGAGAGAGGAAGCCGCCTATCAATTCGAAAACTTCGCCTACCATTATAAAAAGAAGTTCGGCTCCGATCCTTATGGTCGGATGTTTGCCGTCGAACCAGGCAAAGCGGAGGCGGGAGAAGTTTTTATTACTAGAGAGAAGATATTAGCGCGCGTTAGCGAAGTAGTTGATCCTAAAGTTGCAGCAATTCAGTTTCTAGACCCTAAGGCAAAAGTTGGATTTCGAGGAAGCTTAGCACGCGGCTTCAAAGGTAGTCATAAAGGAGGCGGACCGTTTACTCCTGAGGACTTCGATATTGATGCTTTTATCGTCAGCGATAAATTAGCCAAACGGATCAAAATGAGAAATTTCTTTCGTGATGGAGGGCAAATCAAGGACATCAAGGCTATTCAGAATAGTATTGATGATTCGCTACGAGCTTCGGCAGGTTTCAAGGGGTTTAGGAAAGATCCATTTACGTTTCGTGTTTTCACTGAATTTGAAATTCAAAAACAGCTTAAGAAGCCCGGCGAGGTTCAGCGTTATTTTGGAGGTATAAAATAATGAATATCATAGGCAGAACAGGGCACTATTCTATAGTCCCTAGCAATGATCTGCTGTCGACAGCAGGTGTTGTATCGAAGGCGCTCGGCATCGCACTAGCTTTTGATCATAGCAGCCGGTTCGATGAGTACCCTGCTTTTGTTGGTTCAAACGCCGAATTTGAAATAGCTTTGCTCGGTATTCCCCTTCCAGAAGACGATTTAAATGAGCCTCCAACGAATGAGTTTAACTTAAGGGTCACGGTATTGACCATTTTTCAAGGACTTCAGTCGACTGATGACATCGATGTAATGGTACTATACAAACTTCGTAATCAAGGTGCCCTAATTTGTTTAGCAGAGGGTTGGGGCGAATAAAAGTAAGGATAACTGTAATCTAGCCCTGTGACGCTAAATTGTTTTCACGGTGCGGATCTTGGATGAATGGTCGCTTTGGAGTGTTTGGGTGCATTGACGAATTAGAGCCATTGTGGTGGATTTGGCTGATAACTTGTTACTCCCGGTGCGTAGTATCCCCAGCCTCTGGCAAGGAGCTGGCGATTGATGGACTTTGTTGCCGGTGAGCTTGGTCCATCGAAACTCATCGAGATTTTCGCGTGAAGCTCTGCATCAAGCGAAGTTCGAGAAAGCTAATCGCACAAAAGACGGGCGCCGCATTCGATCAGATATTGGGCGATACCATCGTATTGAGCTGACTCTCGGGTCGTGTCTATGTTTGCGAGATCTCCCTCAGGGATGAAAATAATCATTCCTCGGCGTGCCCGCGTAAGGAGGACGCGATATCCATTCAGTGCAATCGATAGGTCCTTTAGTCGCCTTTGCCACTTGGTCCCATTGAAAGCATATGCGGCCCATGCGTCAGCTTCTCGCCGAAGATCTAGATCCCAGCATACAATAGTGTAGTCCAATTCGAGACCCTGCACTTGAAATTGATTTTGAATGGTCTCAAGAGCGTTTGACGAGCGAACGTCTCCGTCCGGACACAACATCCAATCTGCAATGCTCGGCTTAAGACTTACAAATAAGCCTTCAGCAGCTAACCGGGCCCCCTTTCCCGATCCGATTAGACCGATCCGTTCCTCGCCAATTCGCTGTTGTTTAGTCCAGTTCTTCGCAGCGGCTAAATTACGTGTTAACCAAACTGTGTCCTTAGCATCTATAACTTTTGCTGCTTCAGTTGCCAGGGCCTGATTTCCATCTAGAACTGCCGAGGCCCATTTTTCTATTCCGAGATTGCGGTAATAACGGAGAGAGTGAGGAAGATGGCCAAATTTTATGAACTCCCGGACGCCAGGTTGGCTAAGAGCCACGCGATCCTCAACGTTGAGAAGCACCTCCGTCTCGTCCGCCACAACGCAGCGCCACCCGCGTTGAGTTGCTGCATGTATCCATGCCCCACTTCCGACTTCTCCAGAATTGATGTATTGATTGTGGCCGATCAAAGCGACGATTACGCATCCTTTCGCATACGATTTTTCCAACGTTTTCAGGATCAGTTTCGCCTCATCATCTTCAAGTTTACTGCGTAACACGATCCGGCCTTTCTCATAAGTGCGTTGTGCTTCGTCGAAAACTACAACCCGTCCATCCATGGACCCGGTGTTGGAGCCTCGGGGCCCAAGGAATGAATGTGCTTTCACGATCTTAAACGTAGCGTTTTCGATAACCTGTTTAGCTGATTCTTTCGGATATCCAGCTAGGTTGTTATTTTTAAACTGACCGCGACGGTAAGACTTTTGTAATGCCTTTTGGAGTACCTCGACCAAAGGTGCATTGCCCGTCACGAAGACCGTATCGTTAATAAACTCTCGATTGAAGGCGACCTTAAGGCCCAAAAGTGTTTTGCCGCTACCCGGAGCACCAGAAACAAAGATAATTCGATTGATCCCATCTTTGTGACTTTCGCGAATCCAAGAAAGAACTCCCAGGCTGCATTGCTCGATCAATTCGATCGGTGCTGAATGAGCGTGAATTGCAGTGACGTCATGTTGTCCATACAACGACAGCGCTGCGTCGAGAATTGTCGAAGAAGGTGAGAAGGGAGAGTTTAACCATGTTGTTGCCTCAATAGCGGTTGCTCCCAAGCGAGCGTTTAATCCACCCAGGAGAGCTTCGGCGAGTTCGGTTTTAGACGATACAAACGCGGGAGTTGAGATATGTTCCCATGGGCTTGGCATGAATCCCCGTGGTAAATTTTGCTTCGGTCTTTTGCCTGATTCGGTTTGCACCACTACCGGAACAAGAATCAGTTTATGTTTCTCGCAGAGGTGCCGAGTCTCGGCATGAAATTCCACCAGATTGACGCAGTAGTTTTCAATTTGGTCGGTATGGGCCTTGAGTATATCGCCTCGCTTGAATTCTAGGACTGCTATGATGCCACGCCCAAGCAGTAGGCAGTCGATGCGCAATCCGCGACGTCGGAGGTCATATTCTAGCACTACAGTTTCAAAGGCTTCCAGATCCGGTTCGGAAAGTACTGATTGAAGGACCTGTACCTTCCGTTTGAGCTGTTCTTGGAGGGCGCTAATGCTGGCCTTCCACTCTTGGTGCTGCTCTGGTTCAATGTGCCATCCGTCTTGTGCCGCACGATCCGATAGGCTGGCTACTACAGTATTTGTCTCGGAGCGGAGGAATTTATCTCTGGATGAGCTGTACCAAGCGGAACCGGCTGTCATTCAAAGGCAGGAAAGCACGCGACATGCTTTGGGGCGAATAGAATTTTCGGCCGTGCTTAGCGAGCCTTGCCGAAGGACCGACCATACTCGGTGGAAATGCTGCCATTGGGCGATACGACTACGGGCAGTACAAATTCGTCAGTAGCGATGGCGTCGTCAAATTCACGCTCGCCGTCGAGAAATTGTTGGATGCGGATGAGTTGAGTGTCGGCGATCTCGCGTTGAGCTTCTAACTGGGTTGGAAATACAGCAGGGTAGCTAGTTTCATCGTAGCAGGCAGGCATGGTGCCTTGAAAGACGGTGGGGCAAAAAATCGCGTAGCCGCGGTGGACTTTGGATTTATTGTTTCTTTTCATCTCCAGCCTCCTTGCTCGCCTATTTGTTTTTCGATGAGCGAAATGAGCTTGAGGTAGTGCAAAGCAATCTTAGCAGCCTCGTTGGCATCACTGCATTCTTCGCAGATGAAGAACTCGTCTGAGACACAACCCGAAGCCAGACATTCGCTGGTCTTTTGCCACGCTGCGCGTCGGACACGTAAACCGTCGAGTAGTTGTCCCAGATCGAGACTATCGATGCGAATTTGAAATTGCCGGTTCATTGGCTGGATGCGGTCTAGTCAACTAGCTCCGCGAGTTTCTCTTGGGAGAGGGCTCGGGCGTCGCGCTGGGCTCGGACGTTGGCTCCGAATTTTTTAGGGCGGGTTCGGCTGGCGGCATCCTCCTGATATTAGCTGAGCGATGACTTTAAGAACACGGACTATAGGTCTCATTTTTCTGGGATTTTTCGGGAAATGGACGAAATGGGCTTGATGGACGCGATGGACCGAATGGATGGGGTGCTGAATTGAAATCGGGGCTTGGCGTAGGGTGGGGCGCGGCTAGCGTTGGACTGCGGGCCGCCATTTGTTTCTCTATGCCCGAATTTAGGAATTCAAAGTCCGAGGCGGAGTCGCTGATTCCGCTTCATGGTGGCTACAGGCATCTGAGAAGTTTTCAGGTGGCCCAACTGGCCTTCGATGTCACGGTGCGTTTTGCGGATCGCTATATCAATCCGCGTAGCCGGACTCATGATCAGATGGTCCAGGCGGCGAGAAGTGGCGTGCAGAATATAGCGGAGGGTAGCAAAGCCAGTGGCACCTCTAAGAAGATGGAGCTGAAGCTCACGAATGTGGCACGGGCCAGCCTGGAGGAACTGAAGTTGGACTATGAGGATTTTTTGAGGCAGCGCGGGTTGGCGCTCTGGCCGGAAATGGATCCGCGCCGCAGGGCGCTGGTGGCGCGGCGCTGCAGGACGGCGGATGAAGTAGCGGAGTGGGTCAAGGAGGTGAAGAATGGACTGGATGGACGAAATGGACAGAATGGACGGAATAGATGGAGAAAGACTGGTGGCCGAGGTGGTGATGTAGGCCAGAGTTTGGTGTCCATATCGTCCATGAAGTCCATGCCGTCCATTGGCTACGCCGAAATCGCCGCGAATGCGGCGCATGTTCTGATCGGCGTGGCGTGTGCGCTGCTCGATCGCCAGATCGAGGCGCAGGCCGCCGCTTTCGAGCGGGAAGGGGGCTTCACCGAGCGGTTATATCGGGTCAGGTCGGGACGGACTGGCAGGCGTTAAGCCAGGAAGACTCTCAGTTGGCTCTGGTCAGTTTGGCCGATGGCGCTCGGGTACTTCAACAGGGCCTCATCCGTCAGAGACGGCGGGGAGCTTCGTCGCGATACGGGTATCCGGGAAACCGATTCGCCACCATGGCCGTTGCATCGGGTGGCTATTGCATTTGGTTTGAATTCCAGAAAGGCGGGATCGCTCCGGACAGACAGCCCGGGAATTTCCCTGCCAGACTGATTCGACGGTCCCTGGAGAAGTTCACCGGTGAAACCGGAACCCCAATCATAAAAAAGATTTATATGTCTGAGAGGGAAGGAGTGTGGAATTTACTTGGGCGATGCTTCCTGCAAGCTGCCGGTGACGGGCTCCCCACACACTCCAACCCCCACCCCCACGGTGGCGCATTTGTCGCATTCCGACTGGAATGAGACTTCGCGTCCACGCGTATCCACCCCACATCCATGAATGAAAGTCCTCGTGACGAGTTGATCCGAAAACTGCAGAACAATGGCATGCCGCCGGCGTCCGCGTCGGCCGAAGTGGCGAAGGCCATGGCGATGTCTCCCTCCGATGGCGCCGCGCATCTGAAACAACTGGGGTTGGACTACCTGGATTGTTTCAAGGTGCTCTCGGCCGCGACCGTGGAGGAGAATCGAAACGAGGCGAATCAGGGCGAAGGTTTGTTCGCCGTTATTTTTCCGTGGCGGCTGTCGCGGGGCGATTATTTGTTGCGCTACCTCTTCTTCATTCTGGCTCTGATCCTGACGCTGGCCTACCCGGCTTTTATCAGGGTGAAGGGCGGACACACGGGCTTCGGTCCGCCGGTTTGCATCGTCCTGGCCCTGCTTTATAAAATCATCGTGATGGATGCGGCGCGTTTTCGCGACCTGGGAAAATCCGGATTTCTTGCCTGCGTGATGATCATCCCGGTCGCCAACCTGGTCGCGCAATTCTTCCTGTGGTTCACGAAGTGAAAACGGCAGGGGAAGACCGCAGAGTCTTTCCGGCCGTTTCCTGGGCTCCGTCCGTTCCTCCCTGTCATTGGGGGATCGTTCGCGCGCTGGTCCTGGTGTTTTTTTCCCTGGGATTGCAGGTGTCTTCCGTCCGGGCACTGGCACCGGTGCGATCGATTGCAATCAATTCCAGGATCATTCATCCCGAGATCGCGGCTTCCGGGGATTTTATTTATTGGATTAATGCCACGGAGGGAAAACTGCAGCGGGCGGCGCTGGATGGGACCGCGGTCGACGGGCATTCCGTGACCTTGCCAAAGGGAGCGCAGGATTTCTGTCTCTCGCCGACCGGCCGGACTGCGTACGTCGCCGTGGCGCCCAAGGGTTACAGTCACTACCGTTTCAAGGATCAGGAGGGCTCGGTCGTGATTGTCGATCTGGCCACCATGACGGTCACCGGAACCATTTCATTGCCGGTCGATGTCTTTTCGATCGTCTGCGACCGGGAGGAAAATCTCTACGTTTCCCACGGCAGCGGACAGCACGGGAATCTCTACAAGCTTAACGCGCACACCCGGTCCATTGCGTGGAAGAGCCAGTGGAGTTGCTACGAGCGGCTGCAACTTCACCTCTCCGGCGACGGACATCAGCTCTATTTTACCGGGGAGGGAGGAATGTTTTCCGTTCCGGTTTCCGACCAGTTGCCCAGGCAGTTTAAATCCCGGAATTCGCGCGGCGCCTTCAATGGCGGGGCGTTTCAATTCCTTCCGGACGGAAAATACGCGGTCAACCGGACGGGAAATGTTTTTCAGGTGGAGGGGAGCGGGGAGGGGGACATGCCGGCCGTGGCCAGTCTGGAGGAAAATCTTGCGGTTGCGGTGGACCCGCCGGCTGGACGCCTGTGGCTGCTGGCGGCGGCGGACGGGGGACTGGTGACCTATGACTACCCCGGATTTAAAATCATAAAAACGGAATATCCGGCGGCTCCGGGAGATTCACTCGTGTTCGACGCGAGACATCAAAAATTGTGGGTGGCCCGTTCCACGGACAAATCCGAAACCGGGGGATTCGATCTGTACCCGATCGATTCCGCCCCGTCCGGTTCCAACTATCCGGTGCAAATTCACTCCGGAGCGGATGAGATGACGGTCCTGATTCATCGCGACCCGTTTGCGAAGGCGATGGTGGGCGTGTCGGCGCTGATGTTTCTGGCCACCGTGTTCTGGCGCCGGCGGCCATGGCCGCTGCCTGCGCTGGTGCTGGCCGTTGGCTGGCTGGCCTGGGTGCAGACAGTTTTTCTTTTTTTGGCGGCGTGGCTCACGCGGCAGCCGGATTTTATGACCACCGTGATTGCCATGCGCTTTCTCGTGATCGTGGCCGCGATCATCGGCGGACTGGCCTGGGGTATTCTGCGCGGCAGCAGGATCTGCTATGTCATGTACGCCCTGCTTCACATTGCGTATTTATCGAGCCAGTTCGCCCATGCGGGAGTGCTGACGGGGCTGGTCGTCCTCTGGCTTTTATTTGTGATCTTTTGCGGTTGGAAACAGTGGGCGCATCTCACGTGAAAACCAACCCTCACCTCCCGTCCCTGCCATGAAAAAATTTGTGGTGATCTGCATTCTCTTTACCGCGGTCTGCCTTTTCTTTCAAAAGCAGGGACAGACGTACCTCAAATCGATGTCTTCCCCGGTGCGGGACACTGATCCCAATTCCCGGTTGCGCAAAATGGTCGCGGAACAGCGTGCGACCGAGGCGAAGGAAGCGGAGGTGATGCAACAACACCAAAACCGGTTGAATGCCGATTTGATGCGGCGACTGAAAGCGGCGGGTGAACTTCCCCTGGATGTGCCGGCGCAGCAGGTCGCGATTTACCTTTTCAACGAGAGCGGCAACCGGGTGACGGTTTCAATTGTCACCGGCGATAATTCCAAACTCGCCCCTGATCGGGCGGTCGAGGCCGGCGGTTTCACCAAGGCGATGATCGACCGCGGCAGGATCGCGTATGTGACCGTGATCGGAAAAGGCGCGCGGTGGGCGATCGACCTCCGGCCAAATCGCGAAGTGGTCGCGGATACTTATGGCTGTGTATTCAGATAAAAAAAGAACATCAATTATGGCAAAAATAACGCTTGGTCTGATTCTGTTTTTATTCGGATTTCACCCGGTCGTGCGAGGGCAGCACGCCGGCGATTCGGAGAAAGCCGTGCGAACTGCGGTGGGCGCACCGCTGGCGGTGCGTCCCCAAGCCACAAAAAAACGCGCACATTCGCGTGCCTA
>JBEHXD010000010.1:0-29053 GCA_048498875.1 Verrucomicrobiota bacterium | reverse complement strand
TGAAGTTGCGCCGGTAATCACGACGTGTTTTCCGTTCATGCGTGAAGAATCGTGTTCCACGAGTTGCCGGAGCCTTCAGGTGATCGCTTTTTCGCGCAGCAGGCGCACGCCATAGCGCCGGAGATACATGGCGACTTCCTCGCCGAGTTCGTTGCCAAAATCCGAGCGTTCCTTCTGTTCGATGTCGATCCAGACGCACTGGGCGAGATTCAGCGCGTGGCGGGTTTCGGGGAGAATCGGATTCAAGCTGACGATGACGTCGGCATGCGAGCGTTTGATCTCCCGGGTCAGATCGTCGCCTGAGGTTGACAGAATTCGCAGCGTCCAGGCTTGGGCGGAAGAACCGAACCAAGAATTTTTTTTCTGTGAAACAATCCAATCGCCGTTGCTTTCGCTGCACGTCAGGTCGAAGCCGCGGAAAAACTCGATCATTTCCGCCACCATTTCCTGCAGGTAGCGCGTCTTTTCCTCGAGGGAAAGAATGCGGGGCAGTTCGGGCGATTTGCTCACCACCCGCGCGGGAAATCCCACGGCCAGGCATTGCTCGGGGATGGTGCCGCGCACGAGGGAATTGGCTCCCACCACGGTGCCATCGCCAATTTTAGCGCCCGGCAAGATGAATACCCGCCATGCCACGGACACGCTGCGGCCGATTTCGATCGAGTCGAATTCCACCGGATAACCCTCGAATTTGCTCAACCAGGAGGTGTGCCCGAACAGCAGCGAGTGGCCGCCAATGCCGGAGTCGTCGCCGATGGTAATGGAGCGGGTCGGATTGATGAAGCTCATCTGCATGATCTGGCAATTGCGCCCCATCACGAATTTAGAATTCGGGAACTGCAGGCCGCCGATGAAGACCTGTTCATTAATGCGCGACCCTTCGCCAATTTCGATGAACGGCACATCTAGAAAGGACATCGTGCCAATTTGTACGTGCCGGCCGATGGCCACCGTGCGCCCCCGGACGATCGTGAGAAATCCGATTTGTGCCCCGTCTCCGATGGACACGTTTTCCCCCGTGACGACGCAGCCCAGGCTGAGCGAAACGTCGCGCCCAATTTTGTAGCCGCGAAGACGATACACGAATTTCTTTAGCGGCGAAGGCAGCAAACCCACCAGCAGGATTTCCTTGATCGGCAGCCGTGGTTTCGAGGTGAGCATGCGCGTGGGGTTGCGTCGATCCGGGGGATTACGAGCGAATACGCGCGCCGCCATCGACGACGAGCGTGTGGCCTGCGATGCCAGACGAGGCGTCGGAGCAGAGGAATTGGGCGGCGCTCGCCACTTCCGCGAGGGAAGTGAGCCGGCCCGAGGGGGTGCGCTGGGCGGCTTCGGCCAGACGACGTTCCGCATCGGGCATCGCTTTCCAGGCGTCCGTGACGATCGAACCCGGCGACAGAGCGTTCACGCGAATACCCCGAGGTGCGAGCTCGACGGCGAGATGCCGCACCATCGATTCGAGGGCGCCTTTGGAAGCACCAACCAAGGTGTAATGCGGGACGGCGTGGACGGCACCCTCCGACGACAGCGCCACGATACTGGAGTTGGGAGAAAATTTCGGCAGCAGGCGGTGCACGACTTCGAAGAAGGCGCGCACGTTAAGCGCAAAGGTCCAATCGTATTCGCGCAGCGTGAGCTGTTCGACGGGCCGGTGCACACCGGTGGCCGCACAATGGACCAGGATGGAAAGTGGTGCGCCCGCGGCGTCGATGGCCGCAGAAAGCCGTTCCAATCCCTTCTCGCCGGTAATGTCCGCTCGCACCAACTCGAGCTGCAATCCCTCCGCGTCGGCCTCACGTTTGAGGCTTTCGGCGGTTTCGCTGGCTCGAACATAATTGGCCCGCACCCGGGCGCCGGCGCGAGCTAGTTGCAGGGCAATCGCCCGGCCAATTCCGCGGGTGCCGCCAGTGACCAGGGCCTGTTTTCCCTGCAGGGAGAAAGAAGCGCTCATTGGTTGAGGGTGGCGCCGGGTTTGTGGGTGACGAGATAGCGTTCGAGCACCTCGTCGTGGTAGCCCGGCGCAAATTTCTCCATGATTACGAATGAAAACAGCAGCTCGGCCGAGCACACCAACCGGGTGCCGATCTCGATGCGGCAGTCTGCAGTGGCGAATTGAGGGCGGCTCGTGCGAATTTCGCCGTGGATCAGAGCAGTTTCCCCGGGACGGACCCACTCGCGGAAACTCGCGCCATTGATTTTGGCGAGCATCGATTTTCCACGCGCCGGATTCTCCGCGTCCAGGCACTTGCCGGCGGTTTGCGCCATCATCTCGGTGAGCAACACGCCGGGTACCACGGGAAACCCAGGGAAGTGATCGCGAAAGTAATCCTCGTCGGGCGAAATAAATTTGGTTCCTCGGATGCGACGTCCCGGTTCCATTTCCAAAATTTCGTCGATAAGGATGAAGCGCATGGATGTCAGGTCAGCTTGCCGTGCTTTCGCAATAAATCGAGAACGTCACCCACCTTTTGCATCGCGCGCATGTCAGCGTCGTTGACGACAATGTTGAACGTTTCGTCGAGAGATGCCATCAACGTGAGCACACCCAGCGAATCCCATGTGAGTACTTCGGTCCGCGTGGTAGTGGGCGTGATGCTGGTGGGCGGCAGACCGAACAGATCGGCAAACCATTTCAGGGCTTCTTGCTGACTCATATTGAATAAAAGGCGGGAAGCATCGGGCGATTTAGTTGCTGCCTACTTCCACATGGTCGAGGATTGCGTCTGCTGCTAGATCCACCAAGGCGGTGCCCCAGGAAAGGCCTACCCCGTAACCTACCAGTAGCAACCGCAGGGGCCGGTTAGTGGGCCGAATCAGATTTCCCTGCGTAATGGTCAGCGGCACCGACGGCCCACCGGTGCTGCCAAAGCGCTGGATCGTTAGTGGTAACTTAGCATCAGGAATCTGCATCTTTTTTGCGAGATGCTTCATGATAAAAAGATTCGACTGATGTAGGACGAAGTAGTCGATCGCATCTAGGGGAACGGCGGAACGTCGCAGGATTTCCTCCACAGAGGAAGGAACTCTTTTGATCGTAAAGTTAAACACGTTCGCACCGTTCATCGCCACGCGTAATTTTTTGGGATCTTCTGGCGTCCGGTCGCGAAAACCACCGCCCTCGATAATCAAATCGCGCCAACCGGTTCCATCGCTGTGAAGTCCGAATGTCCAGGGAGCACGCGTGCTGGCGGATGAATCGAATTCGAGCGCTGTCGCCGAACCAGCGTCGCCAAAAAGCAAAGCGACGGCACGATCAGAACTATCTGAGAATCGGCTGGGGGTTTCGCCGTGCAACACCAACACGCGCTTTAAACCACCGGCAGAAAGCATCATCGATGCTTGCCAAAGCGCGTAGGGGTATCCGGAACAGCCCAGACCTACGTCGTAGGCGGCGCATTGATCCGACAAACCGAGTTCGCGATGAGCGAGGCATGAAGTGGAAGGTAGAAGGTAATCAGGACTCTGAGTGACAAACATCAGCGCGTCTACGGACCCTGGGTCCCACGCTAACCGTTCGAGCACCCGTTTTGCGGCTGCGATAGAAAGGTCGCTGCTACAAATCGATTCCGATGCGATGTGTCGTGTACGGACGCCAGCCATTTTCACCACCTTGTCGACTTCCTTGATGTCGAATCCAGTGGTTTCCGTTAGATTATCAAAACATCGAGACGGAACACTAGAGCAAATCGCGCGGATAGAGCAGGCAGGTAACAAAGAAAATGCCATGGGCTGTCGCGAGGTGGTGGCTAAAGAATGTGTGAGTAGGCAAAATCGTTCCCATTTGGGCGATTAACGCTCCTAGCCAACGAGGTCAGGAACTTGAACGCAATCACCGTCCGCAAAGTTAAAAATGGAACTTGATTTTTTATGTTAAACTAATAAATATCAATGTTTAGCAAAAATATTAGATGCACAGCGCTGATATAGAATTACTCTAATTACGAAGCAATTTCGACGATCTGTTCTGCCAGCCAAGTTGCTTCTTGCAGCGATAGACTAGTATACAGCGGAAGAAGGACGATATCGCGCCCCGCACGGACAGAATTCGGGAATTGCGACAGGATCGATGCTGCTGGCAACGGTTGTTCAAATTCCGTTTCTAGATAAATGCCTCGTTTAAGTGTGCCTCGCAGTGCTTCGGGGCGACTCTTCGTGGTAAAGATGATGGGAAAACGTAGCAGTCCACCTGGATCATAGTTTGTGGGCAACACGGAGGTCACAGGTTTGCCTTCAAATGCTTGTCTATAGGTCCCTACCAGTTGCGCGATGTGATCGCGGATGTGATCAATACGCCCGAGCATGGTAAGTACAAGCTGGGCCTGATAGGAATGAAATTCTCTCGTAAAAGCGGCTCCTTGCACAACACGAGTCTGGTCTTCAATCGCCTGTGGGATGGGCTTTAAGTAGCCTTCAATCAACTTTGGCAGCACGAGTCTCCCGTAGAGGGAGGGTGTGGTCGCTATGTTGCGGCCAACTGCCGCGATGATTTCGCGCGAAGGAAATTTTACGGAAGTGGGGACAAAAGGTTTTTGTGCAATAAGGTTAGGGTCAAAATGTGCGGGGTTGTTCACGACAATAACTCCACCGCGAAACGCGGATAATCGTTTCCAGTTTTCAGTGCTGAAAACGCCGAAATCGGCAAACGTCCCAAGGGGTTTGCCATTCCTGACCGCGCCAAAGCAACATGCGGCGTCTTCTATCGTTACACAGTCGTGGGTCTTGGCAATTTCGCAGATTGCCTCGACATCCGTAGGCACGCCAAATTGGTGGGTGATGAGAAATATTCTCCCGGGCTTGGCGGCGGCAAGAAATTCGTCTGCGGTTGCATTTACGCAATCCTTGGCGACGTCGATGTAGACAATCTGCTTTCCCGTCGCTTCGACTGCGCTTTTCACCACGTTGCAGTTGAAGGCGGGCATCACAATCTCTCGCTGCGGTAAGAGGGAAACGAGTTGCGCGATCGCGCAGCGCGCCGAAGGGGCAAAATAAACCTGATGGCCCTGCAGTCGCTCCTGCAGAATTTTCTTTAATTGTGGCTTCGCATCTCCGCTTAAACAGCTGAGTAGGGTGGTGACTAGTTCATAATTGCTTGGTTCGAGTCGATTGGGTGGGATGACCCGTTGTTTGGGGCAAGGATTGGTGCGGAGGGTTTGTAATGCTTCTCGGTAGGCGATATTCACGCGGGGTGGTCTCCGAATGGCGGTTTAATCCAGTGAATCTGCAGGATAAATATTTGAATTAACTGGATTCAAGCGCCATTGGTGAGTGGTGGTCAGTAATTTGCGAATTCCGCGCGAACGAGCAGGATAGAACTTCATCGTAGTGAGGTAATTCCTAGTCGAAATTTGCGGTTTTGCGCCAATTCACTTGGAAAATAGTGGAATGACGATGAGGCTCGAAAGAGCCTGTCGACAAACTTCATGAGTTTCCAAATCTTTGGTAAGAATCCCTTTCGTTGGTTCGTTGAAAGTATTCGCTACTATGGTCTCTGGACGACCGGCGCGATCATATGGAGCGTGATGATTGATGCCCGTTTTGACCGTAAGTATGGAACGGATACGGCGCGCCGGATACCTCGAGAAAAAATTATTACCGAATCCGAAAATATTGTGCATTGCGTGAATTACGGCGCGAGTAAAGAGCTCCCGTTTCGGAAATTGATGAAACGACTCAATCTGTCGCGGGACAACGTATTTGTTGATTTCGGTTCTGGCAAGGGACGTGCATTGATGTTGGCGGCAAAATATGGGTTTCGGAAAGTCGTGGGTATTGAGTTTTCCGGCGAATTATGCGCCTGTGCGCGAGCGAATATCGGGAATTTTACTAAAAAATTCTTAACGCCTTCGCAGATTGAGGTGATCGAGTCAGATGTCACTATGTATCCGTTTCGAGACGACGAAACTATTTTCTTCATGCTCGATCCATTCAATGCTCCGGTGCTGACGCAAGTGCTGGCTAATGTCCGCGCATCGGTGGAAAGGCGGCCGCGCACAATCTGGCTGATCTATAGCGTGCCGCGCGAACAGCACGTCGTGGAGCAGATCGGTCTTTTCACGGAGAGCCAGCGCTACTTTTTAGTCGGAGCGGAATTTTGCGTCTATACTTATACCCCGGTAGAGGGGGTATAAATTGCCTGTATGTGTCGTGCCCGAGCATGAGGAGCGGCTGGGCCTCGCTTAACGTACTCTGTGTCTACGCGCGCGCGCCATGCTTTTACCGCGGTGATTCAATAGCGTCAACGGCGAGAGGATTTGTTGCCATCATAGAGGTTTTGTAATGCTGTCGACTGATAGCATTTGTACCGAAGACATAAGCAATCAAGTCATGGGACGTCGGCTTTTTTTGCCGACGGGTGCAGCCGGGTGCCAGCGTTTGACGCGTACTCAATTTGTCCAGCGAGTGCGGATGAGAGGTGTTGAACGTTTGGCTCAACCAGCATCGCATGTGGATTCATCGGCAGGGGGATCACATTAATGCCACCTTGTACGATGCCGTCCCAGCCCATGTATGGGACGAGGAACTTGGAGTAATTTATTCGTGGGTTGAAAAGAGTGACCTGTCCGGCATAGGGCTTGGGCTGGTAATACCCCGCAGCCCAATCATTGATGGCCTGAATTGTGCGCAAGCCCACGCCGCCCGGTGGTTGTCCGAGGTTCGACGATTTTTTTTTGCGACTGCTGAACAAATTTGCTAGTTCTCCGTCACGGGCGACGCGAATTTTCTCTTGAAGATAATTCTTCATTTGCGCGGGCTTTAAACTGAAGAAATTTCCTGCGTGAAAGCTAAGGCGTTGGGCCAGGTCCCAAAAACGGCTGGTGGGGACAATCCGGCTGAAATTATAGGTGTCGAGAAGCGCGACCAAGGCAATATCTTCACCCTTGGAACTCAATAATCGTGCCATCTCGAGGGCGATCAGGCCACCCATGCAATATCCTCCCAGATAATAAGGGCCGTTAGGTTGTAAGGCTTGCACTTCGGCAACATAATGCGCGGCCATTTCCTCGATCGTTTGAAGTGGCGCGCTCCTTCCGTCGAGGCCTTGGGACTGCAATCCATAGAATGGGAAATCAGTCCCGAGGTGACGCGCCAGCGAAAGATATAGTATGACATTTCCGCCCGCACCGTGGACGCAGAAGAATCGCGGTTTCGTACCAGCGGGTTGGATGGAGACAAGAGATGTCCAAGGCGTGGTGTTGGCAGTGGCTTGGTCAAGTACGCTGGCGAGACTGGCAAGTGTGGGTGCGGAGAACAATGTCGCCAGCGGAAGACGACGGCCAAATTGCTTTTCAAGCTCGGTGAAAACGCGGACGGCGAGCAATGAATTCCCGCCGAGGTCAAAAAATCGATCATGCCGCCCAATCGAGGACACGCCGAGGGTTTGGCTCCAGATGTTAGCCAGCCGTTTTTCCGTGGACGTGAGTGGGGGTGTATTCCTACCATCGTTTGCTACGTCGTCCGGACCCGGAGCGGGCAGGGCTTTGCGATCCACCTTGCCATTTGGCGTGAGAGGGATGCTGGCTACCGGCACAAATGCGGAGGGCATCATGTAATCCGGCAAATATTTCCGCGCATGTTCTCGCAGTGCGTAGGGCGAGGGGACTTCCGCATGGCGAGTGGTAAAGTAGGCGACGAGACGTTTGTCTCCAGCAGAGTCTTCCCTTGAAGCAGCTACCACCTGCTGCAAAGAGGGATGCCTGTTGAGTGCACTTTCAATTTCACCCAGTTCAATGCGATGACCTCGAATTTTAATCTGGAAATCGAGGCGACCGAGACAATCGATCTCACCAGTGGGGGTGATGCGGGCAAGATCGCCGGTGCGATACAAACGTTCCCCATCCTTAAAAGGATGGGAAATGAACTTTTCAGCCGTGAGCTCTGGACGATTGTGATACCCACGGGCGAGGCCGTCGCCTCCTATGAATAATTCCCCTTCAGTCCCCCATTCCACCGGTTTCAACTGTGAATCGAGAATGAGCGTCTCGGTATTGGCAATTGGCCGGCCGATGCTGATTTGTTCGGGGTCTCGAATTTGAGAGCAGGTCGACCAGATCGTAGTTTCGGTAGGTCCGTACATGTTCCAGAGCTCTGCGCAGCGAGGGAGCAGTTGGCGGGCAAGGTCTGCGGGCATGGGCTCACCACCGCAAAGTGCTTTGAGTTTTTCGGAACCCGTCCAGCCTGATGCCAGCAATAATTTCCAAGTCGTCGGTGTGGCTTGCAGCAGAGTAACACCGTGCCGTTCGATTTCTTTTCTGACCTCCTCACCGTCAACGGCTGTCGACCAGGAGCCCACGATCACCTGGGCTCCTGTGGTGAGAGGAAGAAAAATTTCAAGGCCGGCGATGTCGAAGGACAGGGTGGTCAATGCGAGAACGACGTCGTTCGCTTGCAGGCCCGGTTTGCTGCGCATTGACTCCAAAAAATTAATCACCGACTTATGTTCGATCTGTACACCTTTGGGTTGGCCGGTTGAACCCGAAGTATAAATGACGTAGGCGAGGTCGTTGCCGGTCTGGAACGTCGTCGTCGGCTTGATTTTTTCGGGAATAGGTTCGTCTAAAAATAGCCGCTGAGCACCGGTTTCAGGCAAATCATTGCTCAGAGAACGTTGAGTAAGCAGAATTGGCACGGCGGCGTCCTTCAGGATAAAACCAATGCGCTGGCTGGGATAAGCGGGGTCGATTGGGACATACGCGCCGCCGGCCTTTAAAATCCCCAGGATACCAATGACCATTTCCAACGAACGTTGGACACAAAGGCCCACCAAGACGTTTGCTCCGACGCCTCGTGAAATAAGGCATGCGGCTAGCAGGTCAGCTCGCGCATTGAGCTCCCGGTAGGTGAGTTTCATCCCGTGAAACACCACGGCCACCGCCCCTGGGTTTCGAAGAGCCTGCAATTCAAACAAATGATGCAATCCGGTCATGGGACGATCCTGCTCTTGATCGAGAGTTGGTGTGACTGGAGAAAACTAAAGATAGCGGTGTTTCTCGCAACCGTTTCGGTCGTTTGTAGGGGTTATTACTAGATGGCGGTCCTGAATGCCTCAAGTTTCATCTCTTCAAAAATGAGAAAAAATGAGTTTTTGATGACTGAACTTATTGTTTGTTCAGTCTGACGAATGGATTAACCTAGATGTTGCGGCCCGTTCTGAAAAGCGAAAGTGCCAGCAAGTTGATATGGTTGCAAACTACTCTGGGTCATCTCGATCAGAAATTGGTTTTTAAGCGGCGCTTTGAACCCAAAATTTCCTATTCAGGCTTTCATTGATTCGGGAGATTCGACTCCCTGCCGCCTTCGGAATTATCTTAGACTTTGCGGCACTCACATGAAATCGAAAATGCTTGAGCGTAGGCGTCGTCGATGCGGGAGGGGGCAATGGATGAGACCGGCGCAATGTCTTTCCGGGATACTTAATGGAGGCGATTCTCCGTCAACTAGCAGTTGCGAAGTTGTAGAACTCCAGAACTGATGGAGTAGGAGTAAGGTGTAGCCGAAGGTGGCAACGCAGGTAAGACTGCGTCTGAAAGCAGTGGTTTCGGCAAAGTGGGAGTCTTCAGCCGGCTTGAGCTTCTGCCGGTTTGGCGGAATTCGATTCGGAGTAATGTTTAAAAAATCTTCGCTGGCGGAAGCGTTCCACGGGTTCCATAACCCCCATGACAAGCCCGCAGGCCCAAACAAGTGATATCAAAAGAACGGCAAAAGTCAGCAGTCCGCTCGAAGGAGGAGTTTCGTCCATCACTCGCCTTGCAGCCCAAATGATTACCATGTGACAAATATAAAGTGGGTAGGAAAGTTCGCCCAAAAAGCGGTCCAGTTTCCAGTGTTTGCTGCATTGAAAAGCGAACGGCAGTGACACAATCGCCAAAATCAAATAGGAAGCTTTGCGCAGAGAGTAGCCGTGAATTTCCATGGCCGGCAGGCACTGATAGAACACCGTGAAAGTCAGCAGCGTCAACCACGCTCCAAGCGCAAATCCAGGCCAATTCAAATTGGACTTGAAAGTGGCATGCAATCGATAAGCGCAGCTGCCCAACAAAAAAAGACCCAATTCGGTAGGGAAAAAACGATAGGTCCACGGATCGGCATGCAGATGGCAAACCAGAAACAGAAATATCTTTAGGGAAAAGCACGCGGCGACAATAGCTGCCATTGCCACGAGACGCCGCCGCACCAAGTAAGGCGCCAATAAATAAAAACAGAGCTCAAGACTCATGGCCCAAGCTTGAGGCACCACGAGGAATTTGTTAACCTGCGGCGAAGATAAGGCGTAATTAGTGGTGAAGTAAAAGGCTCCTTCATCCGACCGGCCAAGAAATAAAGCGATGTCCTGGCCGATAATAGTAAACTGGGTCAGCCCAATAAACCAGAGACCTCCCTTGTGCGTCGAGTGCGCATACTGCCGCCAAGTTTCCAGCCCGAGAGCGTCGCCGGTCAAAAGTCCGCAAGTAATGCAAATCAGAAGGGTCGCACCTAAAACAATGAAATAGACCGGGTAAAGACGGAGAAATCGATTGGTTATGAATAAACGATATGAATCCGGGCCGGTATATTTTTCGTTTAAAATCACCGCCATATAAAAACCCGAGATCATAAAAAAGATCTGCACTGCTACACTGCTGGATACGAAAGGTAGGATCGTCGGTTC
Source organism: Verrucomicrobiota bacterium (assembly GCA_048498875.1). Lineage (GTDB taxonomy): Bacteria > Verrucomicrobiota > Verrucomicrobiia > Opitutales > Opitutaceae > Lacunisphaera. The sequence goes on along the minus strand of JBEHXD010000010.1, from coordinate 18,408 downwards.
GTGCACATGTGCCAGTAACACGGCAATAGCTAGTGCCAGTCTAATCGTCCCCATAACCGCATAAAACGAGAGTATGTGATATAGAGCGAGAATTTTTGGTTTTCCGCACAGTGATTTTCCACTTTCTGGCTGCAGTTAAAATCAGACAACGAAATCGACCACGGACGATATTTGGATTTGAAATCATGGCTGCTTTCGAATGCGAAGCGAAAGGTGCACGGCGAGGGGTGCGCGCGTTTTTCGCTCATCAGCGACTGTTCCGTGAATGGTGGGAATGAGTTCCTCGTGATTGTTAGAAACTTATTCTCAGTTACTGTTCGAGTTAACGTTGCTGACGTAACTTTAAATAAACGCTTACGAAAGTAAGAGAGATGCAGAGGCAAGTAAGAAAGTATCCCGCGAATCTATGGGAAAATCCAAGAAACTCATGAATGGAAAGCGTTGGATCAATAAATTGCAGAGTCAGTGGTGTGGCGATGATTGCGGACAAGATGATCATCGCGGCCCATAAAAGATAATATTTTAGGTTGGATTGATCGAAAGCCAGCAGCGGAGCTTTCTGTCGCCTGATGAATTTCCAGTAAGCGATGAGTAGCGCCAGCATTCCTCCGATTGAACTAGCCCACCAAAACAGGCGCGACGTTTCGATTTGAACGGAGCCGTATTGAATAATCGCAAAATTCAGAAAAGAAAATTGTTGTCCTAACCAACGGTCTCCATTGGTGAAGCAGTCCCATAGGATATGAAGCCAAATACCAATCAGCAGGGAAAGCGCGTAGGAAATCCACGTTGGGTGAGATCGTTTTTCGCACAGCTCCAGCAATGCGTTCCGATGGGGATTGGGGAGAATCGAAGCCATTGCGGTTCGCAGGCCCGTAAAAATAAGGAGTAACAATATCCCCACTGGTAGACAAAAGCAGATACTCCCGGGTAAGGTGTGGGAGAAATCGTCCCAATCCCACGCTTCTCTCACGTATTGGAGGTCGTTTACCGCCGATCCGAACAATAGCTGCAGCGTGTGCGAGAATTTATTCAGATCATCGATGGAGTATGCGACGTCTGGGACGATCGAACCAATCATCAGTGCGGAGAAGCTCAGATAGCGGGGGCAAAAACGACGGAACGGCAGGGCCGCCGCGGGATGAGCAAGAGGAAATGGCATGCCAGAGCCTCAACCGGTCTGGTCCACGCGAGGCATGGTCATTGGCGCACCGGGCATGAAGAAATCACAAAAAATTCCGTGATGAAAAGAGACCGACTGAACAAAGCTCTCCTTTTCCAAATGCGCGACTTTTCCACGCGTCGCACAGTCGTCCATCACCAATTTACTTTTTTCCTTTCTTCAATGCCTTGCGGGCCACTTTGACGATAACCCGCTGGGCTGGCATGATGACCCGCATTACCTTGGCTTTTCGGGCATCAGTGCCCGGGCTGATTCCCGGTGCGGTCGGTTTCATTCCGAAGGAACGTAGATAGCGGTTGTAAGCCCGTACGGCATTGACCGCTCGGGTTGCCTCAGTCTCATAGACAAATGAATACGAAACCGAAAGTCCGGGTCCGGTGAGCACCCAATGGGGCGAGTTCTGCGGCTGATGCAGCCCTTTGCCCGGAGCAAGATTGAATACGTGTTCACGCTTGGCGTCACGGCCGGCAAGATCGACTTGAGCGATATCTACCACGCCCCGGAAAAAGAATTTTTCCATCTCCTCTTCGCTCACGGTAGAACGAGAATAGAGGTGGTAAATCTTCTCGCCGGCAATCTGGCAGAAAAAAGCGATTTCCGGATCAAAATGAAAGGGCGTGGTGGTGGCCGCAGAACTGATAAAAACGGATGAGTCCAGCCGGACCACGCGATCATTGCCCAATCCTCCTTGGAGATCGATAACCTGCTTGAAGAGTGTATCGATCAGCTTGCGGAAACCGGGATGGCGTTGTTCGGGACGCTTAAGCAGGACACGGAATGATCCCTGATCGAGTTTTTCCAGAACATCGGCCGGGCTTCCCGTCACCCGAGGCACCGCATAGAATTGGGTGCCGGGAGCGGCTGCACCTGCTGCGACAAAGCAATCTTTGCCGCTCTGATACATGCGAGCCAAGGCGCGCAATGAATCCATTTGAAACAGTTCATGGCCGCTGAGGTTATGGGTAAAACCAAAGGGCTCCTGGTCGAAGTTCTGGCGGAAAATCTCGGGGTCCAGGTTAAAATGTTCCTGCTCAAGTGACGTTCCAGATAAAGTATTCATTGATCAAAACGTGAGGGTTGGCGAAGGCGGTTCTGTTGGTGGGATTTGTTCCTGGATCCTGGCGACTGATCGGACATCGGCACCCGACTATTTTTTCTTTTTATCGGATTTGGCGCGCATTTCCTTCAGCAATGAAATTGGTTTTCCGATCATCACTCGTTTGATCGCATCGCGGGCCGGGGAGTTTCCGGGCGGCTTGGGTGAGATCCCCATGCGTCGCAGCAGATAATTGGCACGGTACAGATCCGCGCGCATAAAATCCCGATAGTGGAAATTCACATTCAGCGAAATCGAAATGCCGTCCCCGTTTTGCAACCAATGAGGATCATTGACGGGAATGTGAACGGCCTGACCGGGCTTGAGGAGATAGCTGTTGGCTCGGTTCTGGTATTGCTCCCGATATTTGGGCGCATTGTTGTCCACCGTCCAAAATTTTTCGATCTCCTCTTCCGGGAGTACCTCGCGATCTTTTCTATCAAATACGTGGATCGTTTTGTCGCCGCGGATCTGCAACAGCATGCTGCATTCGCGATCGATGTGATAGGTGCTGATCCGTCGCGGCGACGTGATGAAAATAATCGAATCTTTGAGTTTCACATAGCGCCTGAAGTCCACGCCGCTCAGCTCTTCCACCTGAGCCATGCAAGACTCCAGAATGGCCAGATAATCAGGGTCCTTATGCACGGCGCGCAGCAATAGCCACGCATTTGCGTTTTCGATTCGCTCGAAGGCTTCTGCCGGCGAAAGATTTTTAGCGGGGGTATCTTTCCACTTTGTGTTGATCTTGATGTCCCCCATATCCCAGTAAATTTCACCGCGATCCGCTTTGGTTTTTACGAGGGAAAACAGCCGGTCGAATTCAAAAAGGGGATTGTCCGCCAAGTTGTGCGGGACCATGAAACTTTTCCGGTCAAAGTTTTCACGAAACGCTTTTTTATCCTCCACTTCAAACACTGGTCCTTTGACTTGCGTGATTGTATTCATAAGCGTCAGCTTTGAGTTTTGTTCAGCAAAAGTTTTAATTCAGAGGAAGGCTGGAGCAAACACATTTTGCCGTGTGCAGAAGGTGACGGGGCGATCGGCTAGTTGCTCGAAATGAGCTCTTGTTTCATCGCTACTGTTACAATTGCGGGCCATGGTTTGGGAGAGTGTTAAGCAGGGCGCCCTGACTGCTAAAAATCACGACATCCCCGAAGACCGATGCCCTGCCACCGACCTTGCGGTATCTCGCCCAGACTTCAGGTATGTGGGCTCCTCCGAAACACACGACGGCGTCGGGGACGTTTTCCGTTTTCTCAGCGGCATAACGATTTGTCAGGTTATTCACCTCCAAATAGTGGGCTTTTCGGGTGGTTCCGTCTACCTCGCTTAAGGCCAAAAAAGGATAGATGAAGAACGATTTTGGGCTGACGGTGATCTCGGCCTCAGCAAAGTAACATTCGATTCCGATATTATTGGCCTTGAGCTTGCGGATAGCTTCCGCTGCGGCAATATGGTCGGCTGCGATCGTCTCGTGTTGATCCGAGAAGTACTGAACTGAGCGCGGCTGGTAGACAGTTGCCAGCCGGCTCCAGGGAATCAGTGAGCGCAGACGGTTGGCCGAGGCAAAAATCAAGCCCCATGCCACCAGCACTGTCGCGACTGCGATTGCTAGCCTCGGCGTCAGATACCGGTCCAAAGCGATTCCGGCGACGGCCGCGCCGGCGGCGAAGAGCGGGACCTCGTAACGGTTTATCCAGGGATGCCAGCGGGCATTTGCACAAAACAACACAAACGCTAGACACAGTCCCCAGGTAAACCACCAGGCCTCGCGGGTCGTTTTTTTAGGCCGTAGAAACATCAGGCAAAAAAGCACGATGAAAAGAACCAGATGAATTGGATTCCCAGCCAACGTTTCGGAGAGGGAGAAATGGATAATTTTAAACGTCGTACCCGGATAGATCGCCTCAGGATCATTGGGGTCGGCGCCAATCAGGCGGATACTTTTCTCGAACGCGTTTCCAATCGAGTCGTTGATCCTTTCGCTGGGGGTACCGAAATGCGCGGAGATAATGCGGAGAACGTTGGCCAGAATGCCGCGTGCACTGTGATGGTCTACCGTGACTCGCGCCCACGGTCCCCCTTGGGGAAACGGTAATCCGAGTGGTGAGCCAGTAAGATCGTAACAGCGGAACCCTTGCGGAACATTCATTCCTACGATCAGGACTAGAAATATGACACCGCGTTTTAGAAAAAGGAGGCGCGCCGCTCCGGATCCGATCCACCAACAAGCCAGGACAAGAAATGGGAAGATAATCAGGGCAGTGCCTTTGGTGAGAACGGCCAACCCTGCGGAAAGTCCTATGCAAAGCGTGTTGAACCAACTGGGCCGGTTGTTCCAGGTCAGCTGGAAGACGAGGGTGCAAATGATCCAAAGTGAAATTACCCACTCATTTTTGACTCCTGACGCCTCCAGTATTCCCTCGGGCATGGTGACACACACAAGAGCGGCGAGTAGCTGACCACGTCGGCTGGCGCCCAATAGTTTGGCTATAAGCGACACGCCCACTGCACAGCCAAGAAAGCTCAGAAACTGGATACAATTTGCGAATTGATCTCCTCCCCAGAGAAGCAACGTCTGCATCATGGCGTACTCGGCCCACGGACCATAGATCAGCTGGCAGTAGTTGGGTGTGGGGAAAAAACGGACGCTCTGGTTACTCATCCAAAGCGTGATCCGGGGCATGTGATACTCCATCGCGTCCCAAATATTGGGTGGGGCGAGCAGCGTTGTGATACCAACTAGCGTCACCAATAGGATGGCGGCGATTATTAAACGACGAATCCCTTTACCCTGAATCTGTTCAAAAGCTTCGGTTTCAGGGGGGGCGATGGCTTCACTCGGCCGGTGCGGCCGGCGACTCAGTAGGATATAATAGGACATACTTGCCAAGCATACCGCCAGCCAAGCAAGCGCGACGTAAGTGGGTGTAATTAGGTGGGGAAAGCTAAGACCTTCGGTGATGATTGTGACACTGGTACCCCAAACGATCGCAGCCGCCAGAATGGCCAGCCTCCACTCAAAACCTTGCTTTTTCAGGATAAGAAAAAAGAGGAGGTACGCGAAGATGGGCAGTGAAAGTGGCATGCCAATGGTCCAAGCTAGGGCGTTGTGGTGAAGAATCGCGGCAATTTTAGTTGGCGGGCGAATCTGGAAAAAACTGGGCAGAAATATTTGGACGCAGCTCGGAAGGATCTGAAGCTCCGCGAACCAAACGCTTTTTGAGTTCCTGCGCCAGCAGACTGGCGCAGGGTTCAATCAACATGGCATGGGGATTGACCGGAAGTTCCACGATTTCGAGCTCACCTTTAACTAGATCCGACCAACCCATTTTAGGATCGGGAAAGAAGTCGTAATTTTTTCGAGGGCTGAACGCGGTAATACCCACGTCCAACGGCTGCGGCACAAATTCCCAAGCCGCGTGATGATTGATGTCCTGGATGTGAACTTCCGCGCCCGTTTCTTCTGCGGCTCCGCTCACGGCATTTTTCAAACTCTTCAAGCTCGCGGCGATCTTGCCTTTGCCGGACTCCTCCGCCATCCGCAGTTTTTCGCCCAAGTAGCCAAAGAGATCCTTCGCTTTGAGTTGGGTGAGGTTATCGAGATGAAACCCCACCTTTTGACTGAGTACGGAAAACCGGCTGCTTTCCTGCCGGGCTTGTTTCACCTCACTCAGGTTGTACGTATCGAGCAAGGCGACCAATCCCATCTTTCCGCCTTCATTTCGGATGAGACGGGCCATCTCGTAGGCGATCGCGCCTCCCATGCAGTAACCGGCCAGATTATAGGGTCCGGTCGGCTGAAGCGCCTTTAATTCACGCACATAATGTTCGGCCATCGCTTCGATATTGGTGAACGGAGGCGTCTTGTGATCCAGACCTTGCGATTGAAAGCCATACACCGACACGTCCTCACCGAGCCCCTTGACGACTTCACGGTAGAGAAGAACGTTGCCGCCGGCGCCGTGAATGAGAAAAAGCGTGGCTTTGTCTTTTCGCGGTTGAATCGGCATGAGTGATTTCCACTGCATTTCGCCCGGCGCCTTGTCGGTTAGCACCGTGGCGAGCTGTTCGATGCTCGGTGCCATGAACAGACGGGCGAGCGGCAGACGCATGTCGAATTCGCGCTCGATCAGGTTCATGAGCTTGACCGCAAGCAACGAATGGCCGCCGAGATCAAAAAAGCTTTCCCGGACGGAACGTATTGGATTTCCCAGCACGCGTTCAAAGATGACGGCCAAGCGTTTCTCCGTCTCGTTGCGTGGAGGCACGGCCTCTTGTGTGGCCGCAATGACCGACACCCCGGGGGCTGGTAGCGCCTTCCGATCGACCTTGCCATTGGGCGTCAAGGGCAGGGCTGGCAGATAAACAAAGGTGGCGGGCACCATGTATTCCGGCAGTTTGCCGCGCAGGTGGTCACGTAATTCGGATGGCTCTGGCTCGGGTTTCGTCCGTGATACAAGATAGGCAACCAAACGCTTGTCGCCCTGGTCCTCCCGCGCGGCCACCACCGCCTGGCTGATGGCTGGATGGGCGGCGAGCTCACTTTCAATTTCCCCCAGCTCAATGCGGAAGCCGCGGATTTTCACCTGAAAATCCAGACGTCCCAAACAATCAATATTACCATCGGGGCGATAGCGCGCGAGATCGCCGGTCCGGTAAAGACGGGCACCGGGTTTGAAAGGATGGGCGACAAAACGGTCGGCGCTTAATTCGGGCCGGTGATGATAACCGCGCGCGAGACCATCGCCTCCAATCAGGAGCTCACCTGCCAGTCCGACGGGCAGGGGTTGTTGATGGGCGTCGAGAATATAAATTTCCGTGTTGTCGATCGGACGTCCGATATGAATGTCCTTGGCATTGGTGACGCGAGAACAGGTCGACCAGATCGTGGTTTCGGTCGGTCCGTACATATTCCAAAGCTCGCCGCATCGCGGAATCAGTTCACTGGCGAGATCCGACGGAAGCGCTTCGCCGCCGCAGAGTGCCTTGAGTTGTGGAGTGCCCTTCCAGCCGGCAGCGATCATCAGACGCCAGGTAGCGGGAGTCGCTTGCAGAAGGGTGACGCGATGCCGTTCAATTTCTCGGAGCAGGGCCGCGCCGTCAGCGGCGACATCCCATGGCGCAAGAATGATGCTGGCGCCGGTCGTCAGCGGGAGATGCAGCTCGAGTCCCGCGATGTCGAATGACAAGGTGGTGACCGCCAAAAGCACGTCTTGAGCGGTGAGGCCCGGCTCGCGGCGCATGGAATTCAGGAAATTGACCACGGCACGATGTTCGATTTGTACCCCTTTGGGTTTGCCGCTCGAACCACTCGTATAAAGGATGTAGGCCAGATTACCGGGACCGACGGAGGCTGGCGTCACGGCCGACGACGAGTTCACGACAGGCAGCGGCTCGTCGAGCAAAATGCGTTGGGCATTTGTGGCGGGCAAGGTTGCCACCAGTACGCTTTGCGTGACCAACACCGGTGCCCGTGAGTCTTCGAGCACAAAGGCAATCCGGTCCGCAGGGTAGGCTGGATCGATCGGTACGTAGGCACCACCGGCCTTAAGAATGCCCAAAAGCCCCACCATCAAATCCGAGGTCCGATAAGTGCAGAGGCCGACCGGCACGTCCGGGCCCACACCGAGAGAACGCAGCACCACCGCCAGCTGGTCCGCGCGCTGATTGAGTTCGGCATAAGTGATCGCCTTGTCCTCACAGTGCAGAGCCAGCTTGGCTGGATTGTTTCTGGCTTGTTCCTCAAAGAGGCCGTGAAGAGTTTTCTCTTGCGGATATTCTCGCTGGGTTTGGTTCCACTTGATGGTGAGTGTCTGCCGCTCTTCCGCGGTCAGCATGTTCAATTCGCCGATCGGCGTGGCGGGCTTGCTGGCGATGCTTTCCAGCAGGCACTGGAAATGCGCGAGCATGCGCAAGGCGGTGTCACGATTGAACAACTCCGTGCTGTAATCACAGGAGGCCCGCCATATACCGTTGCGTTCGACCATGAAGAAATGCAGGTCGAAAATTGCTCCTACCGGCCGCGACGGCATCGCGGTGAGTTTAATGCCGGCAAATTTGACCGGCTTCACAAAATCACGCTGGTGCGTGAAGTTGATTTGGAACAACGGCATCCGGCCCGAACTCCGCTCGGGCTGGAGTTCCTTGACCAAGGTTTCAAAGGGCAAATCCTGGTTGGCGACGGCTTCAATCGCGGTGTCGCGCACGGCTCCGAGTGCCTGGATGAAACTTGGGTTGCCGGAAAGATTGGTGCGGAGAATTACCGTGTTGATGAAGACGCCGATGAGTTTTTCCACTTCGGCGCGTGTGCGGCCGACAATGGGCGATCCAATGGCGATGTCCTCCTGGTTCGTGTAGCGAACCAGGAGGACTTTGAACGCAGCCAAAAAAGTCATGAACAACGTCGCGCCGTTTTGCTGGCTGATTTGCTGCAGGCGGTCCGTGAGGTCCTTCGGCAGCATAATGCCCGCAATGTCGCCTTCCCAGCGCTTGACCAACGGACGCGGCCGATCGGTGGGCAAGTTGGGTTCTACCATGCCGGCGAGGCGCTTTTTCCAATAGGCGAGCTGTGCCGCGATTTCCGGACCAGCGAGATATTCTCGTTGCCACATGGTGAAATCAGCGAACTGGATCGGCAACGCGGGCAGGGGACAGGGCACACCTTGAACGCGCGCTTCGTAGAGGGCGGCGAGCTCATCGGTGATGATCCCCACGGACCATCCGTCCGCGACGGCATGATGCACGGTCACGAGCAAAATGGAGGACTCGGTGGTCAGGCGCACCAAGCCGACGCGCAATAGGGGAAGTCGGCGTAGGTCGAGGGGTTTGAGCGCTTCCACGCTGGCCAAGCGGTCCGCCTCGGCTCCTCGGGTTTCCACCGGCAGGGAGGTGAGGTCAGTTACGTCGACCTTGATGGCGTGGGCGGGCACAATCACCTGCACCATTTCCCCATTTTCTTCGTCGAAATAAGTACGCAAAGCCTCATGCCGCGCGATCATTTCGTTGAACGATTGCTCGAGAATCGCTGTGTCCACTGCGCCCTTGAGTTCAAATCGCACCGAAACGTTGAACGCCGGGTTGTTGGGTTCCAACTGATCGAGGAAGCAAAATATTTCCTGCGCCAGTGCCGCCGGGAAAGAAAGCGTTTCGGTTTCTTTCGCCACGGCGGGCTCAGGCTGGTTGGTCGGTTCCATTTGCGACATGCGATTGAAAACGGAATGGCTAGCCGGACTTCTTCCGGAAGGCATCGCGGTTAACCCGGGCGATGGCCGCCGGTGCGGTGGCAACGATGGGGGTGGGCTCGAGGCGCCCCGACAGCCCGGCGATGGTCCGGTGCTGGAAAACCTGGGCCGGCGTCAGGGCGAGGCCGGCGCGGTTGGCCCGGGTGCTGATTTGGAAAATCAGGATGGAGTCACCGCCCAGATCGAAGACATCGTCGTGAATACCCACCGACTCGACGCGCAGCACGTCTTTCCAGATTTCTGCCAGCGTTTGTTCCTGCGGGTTGCGCGGGGCCACGGTGGTTTTTGCGCGGGCTTCGGCAGAGGCGGCGAGAGCAGGCAGGGCCTTGCGGTTCACCTTGCCGTTGGGCGTGAGTGGGAAGGCGGGCAGAACGACAAAAATCCCCGGTATCATATAATCGGGTACATGCGCGGCGAGGTAGGTTCGCAACTCCGCGCCCAGCGCCGTTTCGTCGGTTCTGCCATCCTTCGATTGGACATATCCGACCAGCCGTTTCTGATTGGGAATATCCTCACGGACGATCGCCACGGCTTGTTTGACCGCAGGATGTTTTTCCAGCGCGGACTCGATGTCGCCGAGTTCAATGCGGAAGCCGCGAAGTTTGACTTGGAAGTCGAGCCGGCCGAGGCACTCGAGGGAACCGTCCGGGCGCCAGCGGGCGAGGTCGCCGGTGCGATAAAGTCGGGCGGCACTTTGCGAATCGAAGGGGTTCGGAATGAACTTTTCCGCCGTGAGTTCAGGGCGGTTGAGATACCCGCGGGCGACGCCGTCGCCGCCGATCAACAGTTCACCGGGTACGCCCGCCGGCTGCGGTTGAAGATTCGCATTCACGATGTAGAGCTGCGTGTTGTCGATGGGGCGGCCGATGAAGACCGGCCCCGTGCCCTCGGCGAGCTTGCTCGTGGTCGACCAAATGGTGGTTTCCGTTGGTCCATACATGTTCCAAATCGAACCGCAGCGGGGTGCGAGTTGGTTGACCAAGTCGCGCGGTACCGCTTCGCCGCCGATCAGAATCTTGAATTGTGGGCTGCCCTTCCAGCCCGCTTCGATCAGCAGGCGCCAGGTCACGGGAGTGGCTTGCATGACCGTGACGCCGGCGGTTTCCAATTCCTGCCGCAGCAAATTGCCATCCGCGGTGATGGCACGTGTGGCAATGGCCACGGTCGCACCGGTGGTTAGGGGAAGATACAGCTCAAGGCCGGCGATATCGAACGAAAGAGTGGTGACACAGAGCAACACGTCATTGGCGACCAAACCAGGTTCCCGCCGCATCGAGGTCAGAAAATTTACCACGGCCCGATGAGTGATCTGCACGCCTTTAGGTCTCCCCGTGGAACCCGACGTGAAAATAACATAGGCCACATCGTTTGCACTCGCGGCGTCGCCCGGTTTCGTGGTTGACGGTGTACCCGCATCGTCAGGACGGTCGAGCAGGATTAGTTTTGCCGCGTGCGTTGGCAGATTTGGAGCGAGCGGACTTTGAGTGACGATGATCGGCATCGCCGCATCCTCGATCATCATGCCCAAGCGCTCTGCCGGGAAGGCGGGATCCATCGGCACATAAGCGGCTCCGGCTTTCAAAATTCCGAGCAGACCGACCACCATTTCTACTGAACGATCGACAAACAGCCCGATCATCACACCAGGCTTCACCCCCAGGGAGTGCAAGCGGGCTGCCAGTTTGGCTGACGCGAGATCCAACTGAGAATAACTCAGAGTCTGGCTGCCGCAGCGTACCGCAACTTTATCAGGGGTTCGCGCCACTTGGGCGGTGAAAAGACCGTGAACGGTGCTCCCTCGGGGATAATCCTGTGCAGTGCGATTCCATGCGCCCAGAATTTTGTTGCGGGCGTCGTCCCCAAGGAGCGGGAGGCGATCGAGTGCGGTCGGCCCCGAGCTGATGACGCTTTCAACCAAGGTTTCAAAGGCTTCAAGCCAGGCAGCAATCGTCGCACGGTCGTAGAGGTCGGTGTTATACTCGCATTCGACATCGAGCGAGTTTTCCTCCTGCACCAGATTAAAGAAGAGCTCGAAATTGGTGAACTGCTTGGGATTGGTAGTAACGTGAAAATCGAGGCCGTTGAACTTTTGGAGATCGAGCCCTGACTTATCGATGTTGAACATCACCGAAACCAACGGCAGCCGGCTCGTGTCGCGCGGCAGCTTCAGTTTTTGCACCAAGGCACCGTAGGTGATCTGCTGGTGGTCGTAGGCGTCGAGTACTTTCTGTTGGACGGTTTTCGCGAAGGTGCCGAACGGCATCTCTCCTTCGGCGTTCAGACGCAGCGGCAGAAAGTTGAGGCAATGCCCAACGAGTTCACTGCAACCGACCATCGTCTGACCGGCGGAGGGAATGCCGATGACGAGATCGGCTTGATTCGTGAGCCGGTGCATGAGCGTGGCGAAGGCGCTCAACAGCGTGGTAAAGAGTGTTCCGCCGAGCTGCGGGGTGGCTTTTTTCAACCGGGCAAATCTTTCCGGTGACATCCGGCGCGATTCCATCGCCGCGGCGTACGTTTTTAGCACCGGACGCGGCCGATCGGTGGGCAGCTCAAGTACCGGTGCGCCGTCGCGAAATTGGTTGACCCAATATTTCTCCGCGACTTGGGCCGCTTCGCTGGATTTCTCCCTTTCCAGACGACGAGCGTAGTCGGCAAAGGACATTGCCGGCGGCAAAAGTGGGATTCGTTCAGCGGATAGCGCGTTATAGAGAGCGCACAGCTCCTGAAAAATCATCCCGAACGACCAGCCGTCGCACACCAGATGGTGGGCGGTGAAAATCAGGGAGTGGTGCGTGCCGTTGAGGCGGATAAGCTTTAGACGCACCAAGGGGCCGTTCACCAGATTGAATGGCGTGATGGTCTCGGCGCTTAGCAGCTGTTCCAGACGCGATTTTTGCTGGGACAGATCGAGAGCACTCAAATCCTCCAGCGGGATATTCAATGATGCCGGGGACGCGTGAAACAACTGACGGTCTCCCTCTGGTGCAAAGATGCTGCGCAATGCGGGATGACGTTCGATCAACTGCAGAAAGGCGCGTTCCAGGGCGCTGGTGTTGAGCGTGCCATCGAAATGAACGACGCTGGCCTCATTGTAGGCGCAGTTCGCTTCATTCCCCATTTGCACGGAAAAGAAAATTTCGCGCTGAGCTTCCGTCAGGGGCGAGCTGTCAACCCGCGGAAACTCGCCGGGGCCCGCGCCGAGGGGTGCGGGCCGTTGTACGCCGCCGGGTCCGATTGGCAAAAAGCCTGCGTCCTGCATGTCGGCGACCGCGTCCTTGAATGCGTGGATGATGCGGTCGAAATCCTCGTCCGTGTGCGCGAGCGTGAAAATACACGGGCGACCTTCCCATACGTGGATGCCTTTTTCCCGAAGGTAAAACCAAAGCAGGCTTCCGTACTTCATGTCCGGCGGATACTCGATCATAGCCACCGCACTGAAATGAGGAACGCGGACCGGCACCTGGATGTTTTCCAAATGTTCATTGATCACGCGACAGGCGCGGGCGACGCGATCAGTCAGCGTCTGCTGCAAATGGGGCCCCGCATTTTTCAAATGCTTGAGCACCGCGGCGGCCGCCGCCATCGCCAGAGGATGCCGAACAAAGGTGCCGGCAAAAAATGTCATTCCCACCCCGGGAAAGGAGTCGTCGCCGTAATTCCACTGACCGCCGTCGAGGGCATCCATGTATTTGGACCGGCCGGCGAGCACGCCGATGGGCATTCCTCCACCGATGACCTTGCCATAGGTGGCCAGATCGGCCTTCACGCCGAAATAGGCTTGGGCTCCCCCCGGGTGGCAGCGGAAACCGGTCACCACTTCGTCAAAAATCAACGCAGCATCATGACGGGCGGTGATCGCCCGCACCTCATGCATAAACTCTTTCGGCTGCAGGTCGGGATGCCGGCTTTGTACGGGTTCGATCACTACCGCAGCGATTTCGTTCGCGTGCTTTCGGATGATTTCAAGTGATTCCGGAGCGCCGTACTCCAGCACAAGTACATTTTCGGCGAGATTTGCCGGCATGCCGGGAGCAATGGGTTGGCTGCGGTATTCACCCTCGATCCAGGCACCGCGCACGAGGACTTCCTCGAACATGCCGTGATAATCGCCGGTGAAATACACGATGCGCTTTCGTCCCGTCACCGTGCGGGCGAGGCGAATCGCCGCCATCACGGCTTCGGAGCCGGTGTTGCAGAAGGTGGCCCGATCCATGCCGGTAAACTCGCAAACCAAACGAGCTACGTCCCCGGCCAGAGGAGATTGCGGCCCGATTTCGACGCCCACTTCGAGCTGGGCCTTGAGGGCATCCATGATCCAATCCGGCGAATGGCCAAAAAAGTACGTGCCGAAGCCCATGGTGATGTCGACGTACTCTTGTCCGTCGAGATCCCAAATTTTCGAACCCTTGGAGCGGGCGGAGACAATCGGATAAACGATCTCCTTCCAATTGGACTTGAAACCCGACACGGCCCGCGGGTCGGCAAAATGCGGTCGGTGTTCCGCGGTGTAAGCTTTAGACTTCCCGGTTTTCGTCACGGTCCGTGCGATCAGTCCATCAAGGGCTTTTTGCTGGCGATCGGTGAGGCCACCCTTTTCCCCTTTTTCGACGGGCTTGTAAGGGCCGAAACGCTTGAACTGCTGGCCTGCACCCGCTCCGCCTTGGGGCGCCGGTGGTTTGTTGTTTGGCCACTTGGCTGGAAGCAAAGCATCCTTGGCAGGAGCAGTCGCGGCCACTGCACGCGGCTGCTGCTGGGAAAGCATCATCTGCATCAGCTGCAGTTGGGTCGCGAGCATTTGCTCCAGCGGCGTACCGGTCCCGCTCGGCATGCTGACCGCTCGTGGTGGTTCCACAGCCGGGCTGGCGGAGGGGGCCGACGCAGTGGTTTCAGCCGGTAAATTTTGATCGAGATACGCAGCCAATGCCTCGACCGAACTCAGGTCACTCAACATCTGCCGGAAAGTGATTTTCACCCCGAAGGTGCCTTGAAACGCCTGGCTGGCTTGGGTGAGAAAAAGTGAATCGAAACCCAACTCCATGAAAGACGTGGTGTCGCTCTCGATCGCGATGCCCGACAGTTCCTTGATCGTGGTGCGGATCTGATTGGCGAGAGAGGCCCGGCGTTGGGGACTGGCAGTCTGACTGGAGGGGTTCATGGCGGAAGGAAGGGGAGCGCTATTGTTGGCAGCGGCGACCCCAGGGTTTGTTCCCAGTTCTCGCTCTGGCGAAACTGAGGCAAAACTTGGAGGCGTTTCGGTTGGCTTTAAAATGGTTTGAGGCTCGGACCGGCCGGCGGTCGCCGCCGCTGCCACGCGCTCGTGCGAAGCTGCGGCCGGCGGCTCTACCCAAAACCTTTTTCTTTCAAACGGATAGGTCGGCAGCGGCAAGCGTCGGCGAACTTCATCCCGATGAAAACTCGCCCAGTCTGGTTTGATCCCACTGATCCACAGTCGACCCAGTGATGCCAGCAACGTGGATAGGTCGTGGCCACGCCCGGGCGTGACCGGCAGCGAGGGGAGAATCGTGAGATTGGCAGCCTTTGCCGGGTGCTGTCGCACCAATGGACCGAGCGTTTGGCCCGGACCGATTTCCAGGATAACGCCGCCTTCATTCGCGACAACCTCCCCGAGGGCTTGAGCGAAGAGAACGGTTTGCCGGAGTTGCCGCGCCCAGTAGGAAGCATCAGCGATGTCCGTCGCGGTGATCTCCTTTCCAGTACAGGTGGAAATCCACCGGATCTTTGGCGCTTTTCGCGTGGTACGAGCGGCAATTTCGATAAACGGCGCCATCATCGGGTCCATCATTGCCGAATGGAACGCGTGGGAAGTCGCGAGAAGTCGCGCGGCGATTTTTTTCGCCTCCAGATTTTTTTGCAACGACTGCAGCACCTCGGTGGGACCCGAAAGCGTGGTCAGACTTGAACTGTTAACTGCGGCGATCGCGACGCCTGCGGGTAGCATTCCGTCGAGTTCAGCGACGCCCAGTCTCACCACCATCATGGAACCTGCCGGCAGGGACTGCATCAGTTTCGCGCGGGCGGCCAGCAAGCCGAGGGCGTCCTCGAGCGTAAACGTTTCAGCGAGGACCGCTGCGACATATTCCCCGATGCTGTGCCCGATGACGACGGAAGGCTTGATACCCCAGGACGTCCACAAGGTTGCGAGGGCGTATTCGACGGCGAAGATCGCCGGCTGGGTGATCCAGGTTTCGTTTATCTGGCTTTCTGCACTCGAATGGCCGGCTTGGGTGGGATAAAGTACTTGCCGCAAGTCGAGGCCCAGATGCTTTTGCAATATTTCCGCGCAGCGATCGATGGTGGCGCGGAAAACTTTTTCGGTCTCGTAGAGATCGCGGCCCATATCGACGTACTGCGAGCCTTGCCCCGGAAAAAGAAACACCACGGAAGGCTCCTGCGGCGAAGCCTTTCCCCGGAGCGCCGCATTGCCTTCACGATTCTTCAGGGCTTGGATCGCAGCGCCGGTGTCCGACACCACGATCGCGCGCCGATAAGCAAAAGCGCGCCGCCCGCGCTGCAAAGTGTGAGCGGCATCGGCCAGACACTCAGGCTTTGCCGAAGCCAGCCAGACGGAAAAGTTTTCCGCCATCGTATCCAAGGCTTGTTCGCTTTTCGCCGAAATTAACAACAACTGCTGGCTTCGGGAAGGAGCCGATGATTCCGCTACCGGCGCTTCCTCCACGATGAGGTGGGCGTTGGTTCCGCCGATGCCAAAGGCGCTGACGCCCGCCCGTCTGGGTTCCGCCCCGCGTTTCCAAGGCAATAATTTGCCCGCGGGAAAAAACGGGCTACCGGCAAAATCAATCTTCGGATTCGGAGTTTTGAAATGCAGGAGGGGTGGAATCGCTTCGTGCTGCAACTGTAGCACCGTTTTGATCAGCCCGGTGACGCCTGCGGCAGAATCAAGGTGACCAATATTGGTCTTGGCCGTGCCGATGGCGCAATAGCCCCGGCGTTGCGCACCGCTTTCGCGGAAAGCCTTGGTCAGTGCGGCCACTTCGATCGGATCTCCCAGCGGTGTGCCAGTGCCATGGGCTTCGATATACGAAATCGAATCGGGATGAACTTCGGCCGCCGCCTGGGCTTGGGTGATAACCTCCGCTTGGGCCGTCACGCTCGGTGCGGCGTAACCGATTTTCATCGCGCCGTCGTTGTTGAGGGCCGTGCCGCGAATTACCGCGAGAATATTGTCTCCGTCGGCGCGCGCATCCGAAAGGCGCTTCAGCACCACGATGCCCGCCCCATGGCCGAAGACCGTCCCGCGAGCTTCCGCGTCAAAACTGCGGCAGGTGCCGTCGGCCGAGGACAGGCTTTCTTCCTGATAAAGGTAATCACGCTTTTGGGGAAAGCTGATCGACACCCCGCCGGCGAGAGCCATGTCGCACTGATAATTGAGCAGAGCCGTGCAAGCTTGGGAGATCGCGACAAGCGACGTGGAGCAGGCGCATTGAATCGCCATGCTCGGTCCGCGCAGATTGAGTTTGTAAGAGACGCGTGTCGGCAGGAAGTCTTTGTCGTTCCCGAGCAGGGTGGAAAAGCTGCCGGTTTGGAAATGGGCCGCAAAGTCAGCCGTAAATGGACGGTCGGCACAGAGATTGTACAGCAGGTAGCTGTTGAGGCTCAAACCGGCATACACGCCAATGAGTCCGGGGTGGTTATCCGGATCCCAACCTGCATTTTCCAGGGCATTCCACGCGCATTCGAGAAATATCCGGTGCTGCGGATCCATGAGTTCGGCCTCCCGCGGTAGAATGCCAAAAAAAGCGGCGTCGAATAAATCGGCATCACGCAACACTCCCCGCGACCGAATAAATTTAAGGCCCTGCGCTTTCGCCTCCGGGGTAGCGAAGGTATGCTCCAGTTCGTCTTCGCGGAAATGCGAAACGCTTTCGACCCCATTGACCAGGTTCGACCAAAATTCGTCGACACTGCCGGCGCCCGGAAATTTTCCGGCCATGCCGATGATGGCAATGCGCTCTGGTTCGGGTAAGACGTCCTTGGTCGGCATTTTTAACGGCGGGGACCACGTCGCGCCGCCTGCGCCTCCCGCTGGCGCTGCGCTCGGATCTGGGCATCATTAGCTGCAGTGTCCGGCGTGGAGGGTGAATCCAGATGAGCCGCGAGCGACCGAATCGTGGTATGCGTGAACAAATCCGTGATCGGTACTTCGCGGCCGAGCGAGTTTTGCAAGCGGTGATGCACTTCCGCCAAGCTAAGGGAATTCCCGCCGAGATCAAAAAAGTTGTCGTCCAGTCCCACGCTCGCCCGGCGTAGACTATCCTGCCAGAATCCCATGATTTCCCGTTGCAACGGAGTTCCCGCCCCAATGGTTGCTGGAATGGCCGCGTTCTCGGCCGGTAGATCCTCCGGAGAAGGCAATGCCTGCACATCGAGTTTCCCGTTGGTGGTGAGTGGCAGCTGTTGGATTGCAACGAACGCGGCGGGGACCATATACTCCGGCAACCTGCCGCGAAGAAGGCGCCGCAGTTCCGTCGGCTCGATTTCCTGGCCTTCCCGCGGGATCAAATAGGCCACCAGCCGTTTTTCACCTCGGGCATCATCGCGGGGAATGACGACCGATTCACGGACGGCAGCGTGGCCGTTGAGCACCGCCTCAATCTCGCCGAGTTCGATGCGGAATCCACGGATTTTCACCTGATGGTCGGAACGACCCATGTATTCCAAATCCCCATTGGCGAGAAAGCGGCCGAGATCGCCGGAGCGATAAAGACGTTCCGCGGGTGCGGAACCAAATGCGACGGAGACGAATTTCTGAGCGGTCAGGTCTGGTCGCTTGAGATACCCCCGTCCGAGCCCTGCGCCACCGACACAGATCTCCCCG
The DNA here is from genome assembly GCA_048498875.1 of Verrucomicrobiota bacterium. Taxonomy (GTDB): domain Bacteria; phylum Verrucomicrobiota; class Verrucomicrobiia; order Opitutales; family Opitutaceae; genus Lacunisphaera. The sequence goes on along the minus strand of JBEHXD010000010.1, from coordinate 22 downwards.
ATCATTCCTGGCAGGATTGGCT
>JBEHXD010000009.1:0-29154 GCA_048498875.1 Verrucomicrobiota bacterium | reverse complement strand
CCCAGCTCGGCCAGTATCCCCGATGCCGAGCTGGGGCTCGGCGGTCCCGGGGACAATCGCTCAAAAGCAAACAGCCCCGGTCTTCATCCCCCACCCGGGAGGACAACAGACCGGGGCTGCGTTGCACACACACACACAAACCCTACCTAAATTTGTTTTGGTTATGAATTGCCCTTGGCGGAATCAGTCTCGTCGACCACGAGGAAGATGGTGGAACCATGCGACCAGAGTTTCACGAGCGTCTTTTTGCTTTCGGCCTTGGCGCTCAAATCGATCGCATCCTGCGCCGAGCTCACCCGCTGGCGGTTGATTTCAAGAATCACGTCGCCGGCGCTGACTCCCGCCTTGGCGGCCGCTGATTCAGGATCCACTTGAGAAACCACGGCACCCTTGAGACGGCCAGGCAGATTCATTTCGTGGCGAGCTTCCGGCGTAAGATCTTCCACCGCGACGCCATTCAAGACACCTTCGTCGTCATTGGCCGAAGCGGTTTCGGTCACACGACCATTCTTGCCAGGACGCTCGGCCGTGGTGGCGGTAAGTTTTTCCGTCTTGCCGTCACGGAGCACGTCGAGGCTGACCTTTGTGTCCGGCGCAACCGCCGTGACCTGCAAGGTCAGTCCATTCGCGTCTGAAACTTTGTTGCCGTTGAATTCCGTGATCACATCGCCTTCCTTCAGGCCGGCTTTGGCCGCCGGGCTGTCCGGTGTGACTTCAGCCACGAGCGCTCCCGAGCGATTCTTCAAACCGAAGGAGTCGGCCAGCGCCGGAGTTACGTCCTGAACATTCACTCCAAGGAAGCCGCGCACCACCTTGCCGTTTTTAACGAGGCCTTCCGCAACCTGGGTCACGAGGTTGGCCGGAACCGCCAGTCCGACGCCCTGGAAACCGCCGGAGCGACTGAGGATCGCGGGGTTGATGCCGATCACCCGGCCATCGATGTCGATGAGTGCGCCACCGGAGTTGCCGGGATTGATCGCTGCATCAGTCTGGATGAAATTTTCGAAGCCTTTGACATCACTGAGAATGCCGACGCGACGGCCCTTGGCGCTGACGATACCGCTGGTAACGGTCTCGCCGATGCCGAAGGGATTGCCGATCGCGAGCACCCGGTCACCGACTTCGATTTTATTGGTGTCTGCGAAGGTAACCGCCGGGAGGTCTTTGGCATCGACCTTCACGACGGCAATATCGGTAAGCGGATCGCGTCCGACCACCTTCGCCTTTAATTCACGCCCGTCATCAAAAGTGACGGTAAGTTGATCCGCGCCTTCCACGACGTGGTTGTTGGTCGCGATGTAACCATCCGCGCTGATGATCACGCCTGAACCCAGGCCGGTTTGGGCCGGACTTTGCATTTCCGGCATGCGACCGCCAAAAAACTGCCGGAACATTGGATCTTCGAACATGGGATTGTCGCCCCCGTTCATCTTCACGCGCTTCGCTTTAATCTCGCTGGTGATTTTCACCACGCTGGGGGCGACGCGTTTGACGACGTCCGAATAGCTGGCTTTTTCCAACTGTCCCCGGGAAACGGTTTGAGAGTCATGCTTCAGCACCAGCGGGACAGAGCCCGCTGCCCCCGCCGCACCGGCCATCAGGCCGGCGGCGGCGACCAGGCCGGCCACCCACACAAACCGCCGGTGCATTAAATCAGAAAGTGTTGTCTTCATGGCCGACAAAATAACAGACGGACCTATCCCGTTTCTTTCCCCAACATTACAAAACTGTTAGGTTTGGCAGGGTTTTGAGGCGAAGTGACAGGGGAGAATCAACCAAAAGCGCTAAACTTTTCAGAAATCGAGCGAGGCATGTCCGTAACGTCCACCGGCATTCGTCGATGTTTTGACGGGGCGATGCATTCCGCATCAGTCCGAGTGAAAAAATCATGCCTGCCACCAAAAAAACTCCCGCAAAGTCCAAGACCAAGCCTGTTCCTCCAGGCTTTCATAGCGTCACGCCTCACCTCATTTGTGATGGCACCGCTGCAGCCATCGACTTCTATAAAAGAGCTTTCGGCGCAATCGAACTAACCCGGCTGCCCACCCCAAACGGCAAGGTGATGCACGCCTCGATTAAAATTGGCGACTCGATCGTCATGATGAACGACGAATTCCCCGAAATGGGTGCTCTCGGTCCAAAAAACCGGAAAGGCACGTCGGTGACACTCCACCTCTTCGTCGATGACGTCGACAAGTCCTTCGCCCGCGCCGTCAAAGCCGGCGCAACCGTCAAGATGCCCGTGCAGGACATGTTTTGGGGCGACCGTTATGGAGCGGTCGAGGATCCTTTCGGGCACAGCTGGTCACTGGCCACACATCAGCGTGACCTGACGCCCAGGCAAATCCAGGAGGCGGCCAAAAACATGGGCTGCTGATCCTGCGTCCGCTAAACCATGACATTGCTTTTCCAAGGCCGCTCCATCCCGTGAGATTGCCGGCCTTGGTTAAAGCGAACCGCATCGAATCATGATCTCAATTTCGATCGTCCTGCTCGGCTTGGTGCTGGTCACTGCGTTGGACAGTGCTGAAGCCTGAGCGACGGCGCACCAAGCCTCACGAATCAACCGCGCCGACGAGGACCGGTTTGATATCCACCACCGGGGTGCCATCGATCGCCTCAATTGGACCAATCCTCAGGCGATGCCCGGAAACCTCGTGTACCGTGACCCGATGCAGTCCGATCGGATTCGGACGAGCCGGTGAGCGGGTGGAAAAAACCCCGGTAAGCGGCGCGGCAAGATCTCCCCGGGGATGAACCTTGAGTTCGGTGCGCACCGCTTCGTGGAGCCAGCTGATCACGATCAGTTCATCGCCGGCCTCGATGTCATGCAGTCCCTCGGCAAAGGACGAATTGATTTCGAGCCAGGCTTCCGGCGCTCCTTCCGATCCCTGACGGGGCGCCGCCGCGCGCAATTTCAACTCCGAGCGAATAAAACCAATGGGATAGGTGGCGTAGGAAAGGGTCGCGTTCATGGAGTTGAGTCGGAAGGACAAAACAATCGAGCTGGAAAACCGTGATTAGCAACTCGGAGAATCCGAAACCCGTAAAGGGAATCCGGTGCGGCCAGACAATTACACGTCCACCCCAACAGTAGAGTGCGTGCGCCAGGCAAAATGGTTTCGTTCACTCAGTGAACTTTTCCTGAGGAATTCTCCAACACCACATTCGAGACGATGGCGGTATCGGACGTTGCCGGAAGATGAGAAGTAAATCCGATGCCCACGTAAAACGGCCCCTCGATGTGCAGCGTGGCAAACCCCACTTGATGCATCGGCTCTCCTTTCAGGCTGGCGAACAGCGTGAAGGTATCGCCGTTTTTCTCGAGGCCCAAACGCGGTGTCACGCTTGCCGGAATCACTGCACCCTTTGCCGGCGCCTCGACCCGCAGGTTCTCCTTGATATTCGCTCCCTTTGCAGGCCGCTGCGCGAGATGAACCAGACCTGCGCCATGGAGCGCAGCCATGATTTCCTTGGAGTCATCGTCGAGATCCTGACGAACGATCAAGACCACCTTGCGGTCGCCGTAGCCCTCGGCATTGGGAAAGACGATATCGGTCGCAAGGGAAATGTCCCCGGAAACTTTTTTCCAGAGGTAGCGAAATTCATCGCGGGTATACCAGATGTTATAGCCCGCGGAATTGAGAGTGTATTGTTTCTTCTTCGCGTCGAAACTCGCACTGCCCGGCACCACTGCGGTGCCGATATCGGACTGCCCGGTAAAAACGCCGATCGGCACCGCGAAGGTCATCGTCGCCCGATGAAAGTCTACCGGTGGCGGAACCTGTTTGTGAGTGGCAGAACCGGGCTGGGCCCAATCGGGAACTGCCGGGGTTTCCGCGCACAGCCCGTGAAGTGAAAGCGTGGCGGCCAGCAGCGCGCAGGACAAAAGGCGGGAAATCAGTTTCATGGGAACAAGGATCGTTTTACAGAGCGAAGCAATGGGGTTGGACCGAAGTGTGCATTCCCAGACTTCTTTCCCGCACGAATTTGTCAACGTTCCCACCGTAACCGCGCTTGGATCTTTTGTTCACGAATCAGCCGCATGCGTTGAGCAAAACGGCCAGGTTTTAAACCCTGTCTCGCAGTAACTGCGCCAGTTCGCTGACCGTCAATGAATCGTCCACTCCCCACTGCGTTTTCGATCCTTCCCCCGCGCATTCTTTTGGAAGCGCATTTTGGGGTCAGCGAACGCTTGCCCTGCCGGTCAACCTTCCAATCTTTGTCCTGTGTTTCGAGCTTCGAAACCTCCACCCCGTGCGCTCGGCGTGAGCCTGGCCGTCCTTTCCGCTGTATTTGCCCGGGCGGAATCACCGATACCGGGACATCCGGCACCCTCCGACACTCCACCGGAGTTTTTCCGGACCTATTGTTTCGAATGCCACGCTGATAAAAAACCCGAGGCGCATCTCAGCATCGAACGCCTGGTGGCTCGCTCGTCCATCGGGCCATTTGCAGATAAGTGGAACAGCATTGCCGAAATGCTCGAGACCGAGGACATGCCCCCGGCGGAGGCAGACCTCCAGCCAACGGACGCCGAACGCAGCGAGGCAATGAATTGGGTAAGGAGTTCGTTGAAAAACTACGAGCTCGTCCATGGCGGCGAGCCCGGGCACGTGACCGTTCGTCGCCTGACGAGCGGAGAATACGCTTACGCCATTCGCGATCTCACCGGCATCGACATCCCCACGGGCATCGACGCCTCGAGCGATTCGGTCGGCGGCGAGGGCTTCACCAATTTCGGCGACGTGCAATTTGTGCAGGATGCCACCATCGAGCGCTTCCTTGAGGCCGCGAAAACCGTGGCCGATCATGCGGTCGTCGGCGCTGGTCCCCTTGATTTCTACGCGGATGCCGGAAAAACGGGGCTCGAGCTGTCCGCCTTGAATCGGATCGACGAAATTTACACCGCCAAAGGTTTTCGCGTGGTCGCTGGCGAAGGAGGGGCGCCGTTCGGCCTGGAGCGATATGCGAAGGCATTCTACGTCAGTTGGTATTTCAAAAACCGCCAGGCTCTCGGGGACCCGAAAGCGAGTTTGCGCGAGTTGGCGGACAAAGAAGGCATCACTGGCCGCTTCGCGGAGCACGTGTGGTCCGTGGTGAACCGCCGGGATCCCGGCTTCCCAACGCGCGCCATGGTCGGGCGCTGGCAAGCCATTGCCAAACCCACGTCCGATAGGAATGCGTCGCTGGCCAAGGCCCGGGCTGGCTGCGAAGAACTGACGAAATATCTCACCACCTGGCCCAGTTGGTTTTTCGCCCGCGGCGATCTCGCGGCCGGTGGACAGGGCGACGAAAGTCCGTTGATGTTCGACGACAACGCCCTGAAAGCGGAAACGTCACACCATTTCGCCTACGAGCTTGGAAAGCCGCCAAAACTGAAAAGTCCGCGAACGGCGGGGCCGTGGAAAATCTATCTCGCGGTCGACAGTGTTAATCCCGATTCCAGCGCCCAGCCCGTCGTGATCTGGCGAAATCCCCGCGTCGTCACCCACGCCACCGTACCCGCTGACTCCTCCGTGCCCGCGGCCAAACCCAAAGCGCCAGTGCCACTGGGCACGATAACGAGCGCGCAGTCGTTGCGTTCGATTTTAACGAAAGAGGAAGCCGCGGCTCTGGCGTTTGGAAAAGCACTCGATCATACCCCATTGGGTCCGGACGATTTCGCCACGCGTGGACTGGTGTCGTTTCAAATCGACGATCCCGTCGGCGATGACGTCGTGGAATTCCAAGTGGACGCCGAACTCGGAGCAGACCGGAACGCCGTGATGCGCGTGATGGTTTCCGATCGTCCCCTCGGAAATCCGAAAGATACCCTGCAACGTGTCTTGCTCGGAGACGCCACGAGCGCGGGCTATCGAAAATTCCGGGCCGGGATGGCGGAATACGTTTCGCTCCTGCCGCCCAATTCCCACGGTGAAGCCAACCCCGCGGATAAGGATCCGGTGCCGCCGCCCTTCGACAACACCTATAACAGCCCCGAGCACGACGCGTTTGTGCTGAAGGTAAAGTACCAGCGCAACGATGCCTTTTTCACCGAAAACATGGTCGATGGCGCGGACCGCGAGCACCTGAATCAGGCGTGGGCCGATTTATTCGGTTCGTGGCCCTATCATGACGCATACCTCGGCCTTCTCGCAGATCATTTCGCGTTCAAGCTCAAGAGTCCGCACATCGAAGACCTCGATGAAACGCAGATCGCAGGCTTGCCCGTCGAGGCGCGGCCCCACGTCGTTGCTTTGCACCAGCACTACGACGAGGTGATGAAAGTCCAGGCCAAGGCGGAAGCCGGACACGTCGAGGATGCGCTCGATTTTGCCAGTCGCGCGTGGCGTCGACCCCTGACGTCCGGGGAGAAAAGCCGGCTGCGCGCGTTTTATGCGAAGGCCCGCAAAGTTCAGGCGCTCGATCACGATGACGCGATTCGCGCGTTGCTGGCGCGCATTCTGGTTTCGCCTGCATTTCTTTATCGCGTCGAAGCCATCGCCGGCCCCAGCGAGCAACCATTAACCGGTTGGGAAATGGCGAGCCGCCTGAGTTTCTTTTTGTGGTCCTCGATTCCCGACGATGAATTGCGTCGCGCCGCTGCGGCAGGCGAGCTGAGCGATCCCGGCAAGCTCGCCCTGCAGGTAAAACGCATGACCGCCGACCCGAAGGCGCGGCGGCTCGCCACGGAATTTTTTGGCCAATGGCTCGGGTTTTATCGCTTCGATCAGTTTCGCGGCGTCGACACGGGACGCTTCCCTGAATTCAGCGACGAGGTGAAATCGTCGATGTACGACGAAGCCGTTTCGACCTTCGAATACATCGTGCGGCAGAATCGTCCCGTCCAGGAAATCCTTTACGCCGACTACACGTTCCTCAACCAGCCGCTCGCAAAATTCTATGGCATCAACGCCGACGTTAAATCCACGGGGGCAGTGGTGAAGGTGGACGGCGCCAATGCCTTCAACCGCGGCGGTGTGCTTCGTCTCGGATCGGTGCTCACCGCCACTTCCGCCCCGCTTCGCACCAGTCCCGTCAAACGCGGCGATTGGATTTTGCGCCGCATCCTCGGAACGCCCACCCCACCCCCGCCTGCGAACGCCGGCACCCTGCCTTCCGATCCCAAGGCTTTCGGCGGTCTGACGCTCCGGGAGCGCCTCGCCGTGCACAAACGCAATCCCACCTGTGCCGCCTGCCATTTGAAGATCGATCCCCTGGGCTTTCCGCTAGAAACCTTCGACGCCGTCGGACGCACCCGCACGGTTTATCAGGACGGCACGGCGGTGGACCTCACGGGCGAGTTTGCGGACAAATCCACCATTTCCGGCGTGCAAGGATTGCTCGGCTATCTACACGCCAAGGATGCGCTGATCATGAAGACCCTCGCAAAGAAAATGCTCGGCTACGCTTTGGGACGCACCGTTCTCGCTTCCGACCGCGCTCTTGTGGACGAATTGGTCAATGCGAGCGGAAACGCGACCTTCGCCGATCTCGCGACCAAAATCGCCGGCAGCCGCCAATTTCGAAATCGCGAAGGCGAACAAAATGGCCAGATTAGTTTCAGCCTTGAACCCGCTTCCAGCGTTGCCGGTGTCAGGCCTCCTTCACGCTCAACCCCAGGCATTCCATGAAATCCGCGCGCGCTCCCCACACGATGACCCGGCGCCATTTTCTGAGAGGGATGGGCATAGCCCTCGCCTTGCCCTGGCTGGAATCGATGCCCTTGCTCGGCCAGGTCACCTCGACCGCGACGAAGGCACTGCCCCAACCTCCGCTCCGGCTGGGAATCGTGTTTTTCTCCAACGGCGTTGAGCCGATCCACTGGTGGGCGAAGGGTAGCGGCGCTTCGATGGAGCTGGGATCCGCGTTGCTCCCGATGATGCCCCATCGGGAGGACATGATTTTTCTCAACGGGCTCTACAGTCAAAACGCCTTCGTTTCCACCAGTCCGCACTTGGGGCGGATGAATTTGTTGTCGGGCGCACCCGTCAGTCTCGATCCGGCCGACATTCGCGTGGGCACCACCATGGATCAGGTTCTTGCCGCGCACATTGGCGGTCAGACTCCGGTGCCGAGCCTAACCCTCGGCATCGAGCCCAATGAACTCCGGCTCGAGGACGGGCTGTCGATGATTTACGGCTCCAGCCTCTCGTGGGTATCTCCAAACAAACCCGCCACGAAGGAAATTTATCCCAGCCGGGCGTTTGACCGTCTGGTCGGCGACGGGACCGGGCGCCGGCTGGATCGCAGCATCCTCGATGAGGTGCGCGACGATTCGCAGGGGCTGCGGCGGCAGGTCAGCTCCGCCGACATGGCGAAACTGGACGAATATTTCGAGTCGATCCGTGATATCGAGAAGCGCATCGACAAAGCCTCAAAGGAAGAACGGCTCGAAGGCTGGCGACCGACGCTGACCCAGCCGGACATGCCGCGACCGGCCAATGAACTGCCGCAGAATGTGCCGGATCACATGAAGCTGATGCTGGATCTGATGATCCTCGCGTTCCAAATGGACAAGAGCCGCATCGCAACGCTGATGCTCAACAACGACCTGTCGCAGATGAATTTTAAATTCCTGAAAGGCGTGCAGGGGGCGCTCCATCTCGATCTCACGCACAATGGCCATGCCGTCGACAAGGAGGCGATGTATCTTCGCACCAATCAATTTCACTTCGCACAGTTCGCCTACCTCGTGCAGCGGATGAAGGACATCAAGGAAGGGGAAGGATCGATGTTGGATAATTCGATTCTCATGACCGCATCCAGCCTGTTTGACGGCGACGCCCATTCCGCCAACCAGCTTCCGATTCTCCTCGCCGGGAAAGGTGGCGGCAGTCTCAAGACGGGACGCGTGCTCGATTACCTCGACAAGGGGGACGAGAACCGGAAGGTCTGCAGCCTGCACCTGTCACTGATGGATCGCATGGGCGTGAAACTCGATCGCTTCGGCGACGCGACGACGCGGCTCGAGAATTTATAGATCGAGGCGAGCCTGGGCTCTGACTGAAAGGCCGGGACGGACTGCAAGACCAACGTTCGGTTTGGATTCTTTCATCCGCGGCTCCCATCATGTGGCAGACAACGCAAGGCCGTAGCATAGTCACCGGGTCACCAGGATGGGGCGGCCAATTCCCGTTCAAACTGACGCATCGCACCCGAAATTATTGCTCCCTCCCTGCGCTCATCCACGCTTTCCGAATGCGCTCGTTTCTGCGCCTCACCCCGTTCGCGTTATTGCTTGTGTCCTGTGCTTTCGGTTCCGAGTGGACAATCTCGACCATTGCCGGAACCGGCGTCGCTGGTTTTAGCGGAGAGGGCGGCCCAGCTGCTTCCGCCGAAATCACCGATCCCTACGGAGTGATTCGCGGGCCAGACGGCGCGATCTGGTTTTGCGAGCACAATGGCCATCGCATTCGCCGGATTGCGCTTGATGGCACGATCAGCACAATCGCAGGCACGGGACAGAAAGGATACAGCGGTGATGGTGGTCCGGCAGCAAAAGCGCAGTTATACCTCCCGCACGAACTCCGTTTTGATGCCAAAGGTGATCTCTATGTTGCCGATACCGGCAATAATGCCGTCCGCCGGATCGATCTTAAAACAGGCATCATCACGACTGCCGCCGGCGACGGGCGTAAACCCGAAAACGCCATCCGCGCACTCGAACGTCGCGGCTCAATCGATTCTCCCCACAGCATCCAATTCGGACCCAATAATCAGCTCTACGTCTGTGAAGTGCCCCGCCATCTCATTTTAAACGTAAACCTTGAAAACGGTCTCATCAGGCAAATCGCAGGTACCGGCAAAGCGGGCGCAACTCCCGACGGAGCACCGCTGGCGGGAACTCCGCTCAACAATCCCCGTTCCCTCGATGTGGATCATAACGGTAATCTTTGGGTGGTGACACGTGAAGGAAACCAGGTGTTCGAGCTCGATCTCAAAGCGGACACGATCCGTTGGATGGCGGGTACGGGAGAATTGGGTTTCACTGGCAACGGCGGTCCCGCCCGCAGCGCAACCCTCAGCGGTCCGAAAGGAATTTCGATCGATGCCGCCGGCAACGCCTGGCTGGCGGACACGGAGAGCCATTCCATCCGCATGATCGAAGCGTCCACTGGCCGGATTGTGTGGATCGCCGGTACCGGCACCAAAGGCGACGGAGCTGATGGTGACGCGCGGGACTGCACCTTGAATCGACCGCATGGCATCTTTGCCGACAAGGATGGAACGATTCTAATCGGTGACAGTGAATCCAACCGCATTCGAATTTTGAGAAAAAAAGCTCAGCATCCTTGAATCCAAACCTGTGACTTCCCAAAGAGGAATGTCTGCCACCGAGGCGGGTTGATCCCTCTTCTGAGAGGTTGACGAATTTCGTCGATGGGCATGGCATTCGCCATGCCTTCACCCCGTTACAACGACGAGATCGTCATCTCGTGGCCGGAGCTGCATCGTGACGCACGCTATCTCTCCAAGGAACTGCATGCGCTGGGCAGCTGGAAGGGAATCATCGCCATCACGCGCGGCGGCCTGGTCCCGGCCGCCCTGCTCGCGCGTGAACTCGAGATTCGCCTGATCGATACCGTTTGTGTGTCGAGCTACGGCACGGAAGGAGGGGGCGGAGCCGAACAAAAACAAAGCGAAGCCCGCGTGATCAAAGGCGTGGAGGGCGACGGCACGGGTTATCTTCTGGTCGATGACCTCGTCGACACCGGGCGCACGGCGCAGGTCGTGCGAAAAATTCTGCCGAAGGCCCACTTTGCCACGCTCTATGCCAAGCCCGCCGGCCGGCCGCTCGTGGACACCTGCGTGAAGGAATTCAAACAGAACCAGTGGATCTTCTTTCCCTGGGACATCGAGTATCGGTTTGCGCGTCCGATCAAGGATGGCGGGCTGAACAGTGCCGCGCCTTTTTGATCCGGGCGAATCGCGCCCTGCCTGCAGGGCCTTGCCATTAAAGCGGGCCGGCTTCACCGGCGATGGCGGCCCTGCAGTAGACCGTGCGGCGAAACCGGTACCGCGCCGCACGGATCCCCGAAAAAAAACTAAACCGTGGTGGGAGCGATCCCGGGCGGAACCGTTGGTGGCAATTTCGCGGCGGCTTGCGCCTGAATCCGCTTGCGGCGCAGGCGGGTCAGGCAGAAGCCCATCAGCGCGGCACCGGCCACCGTGCCGGTGACTGCGGGTTCGGGTACCGGTGACAGACTGCCAAACAACCCGTGGGTTTCGTCTTCGATACCGGCGGCAAAATAAACCCGGCCAGGATCGCCCCCGTTGCCGCCGTTACCGACAATGATGCCCCAAAGGCCGTCGATCGAGAGATCGCCGCCAAACGAATTGCGCAGGGTGCCGATGAAGTCACCGCTGGTCGGATTGTAGGCGTGAATCTTGCCATCGCCAAAATTCCCCACCAGCAAGGCCCCGCCGAAGCCTCCGCCAAAGCTGCCCGGTGCAATCGCCAGGCCCCATGGGGCATTCAACGCTCCACCGGAAGTGACCCGCGCGAGCAGGTTGCCATTGAGATCGAACTTGTTGACGTAACCGTTACCGACGCCGACCACTTCATCGCCGTCGCTCCCGCGCAGGGCATAGGTCACATACAATTCATTACCAAGTTTCTGGATGTTGAACGGCGCATAACCCGCAGGGAGATTTGGGTCCGTGAACGCCCCGGGCAGTGCGACCAGCCCCAGGGAGTCAATCACATCGATTCTTCCCGCGCCGAAATTTGCCGCGTACAGATAATTTTTCGAACCGTTCGCCGCGTAGGCGATGCCGAGATAACTCGAGGACATGTCCGGCGAGGTATACAAGGTTTCCGCGTGCGTACCGAGCGCCCCCCGCCAGCCGTTGATGCTGCCGTTGGCGTTGGCGAAGACAAACGCGTCACCGGCAAAACCACCGCCAGTGAACGCCTGACCGGTGGGCGCCCCGCCCGGCATCGATACCACGAGCGGGACGCTGCCGCCGTTTGTCGTGTAGAGCGTGGAGGTTCCCGTGCCCGCGTTGGAAACCCAGAAGGGGCTCGCGGCACTCGAGGAGATTCCCCACGGGTTCACCAGATTCGGATCCACGTGCCGCGCCCAACCGGGCAAATCTGAAACCAGATTCACCTGTTTGACTGCCTGCTGTGCGTGGAGATTTGGAAGGACGAGACAAAGCGCCAGCAATGAAGCTGCCGGGGCGAACAATTTCGAACGAACGTGGTGTGTTTTCACTGGGACTCCTTTTCTTTTTAACAGGGTAATTTCTTCCGGGGAGGCCGTAGAATACTCCGCGCCACGCAAATCGTCCACCCGATCAGCGGGTCGGGGTTTGATGGAGGCGAAACGTAACAGGATCGAAAGATTTGTGAAGCATCCGACCGAAACCCGTCTCATGATTTCCAAAATAAATTCCTGTAACCTTTCCTCCGCCGGTGAGTTTTTCAGAGACCCATGCTCACCCATTTCCGGCTTTCACTGCGCTTGCTGGCGAAATCCCGCGGTTTCGCGGCCATCGCCATTCTCACCCTGGCCGTGGGCATCGGATCAACGACGGCAATCTACAGCGCGCTGCGTGCATTGGTCATTCAACCCTACGATTATCCCCAGGCGGACCAGCTCGTGCATGTCTGGTCGGGCAAGGGCTGGCCGCTTTCGCCGGCGGATAGTCTGGATTTGCGGGCACAGTCCACGAGCTTCAGCGCCTTCGGTGTCTATCAACCGCAAACGGTCAACATCGGCAGCGAAAACGCCCAGTCCTCGATGGCCGTGCGGGCAACCGCCGATGTCCTGCGGGTGTTTGGGGTTCAGCCGGCCCTCGGTCGCCTGTTGGAACCCTCAGACGAGGCGAACGGTGCGCCGCCTGTGGCGGTCCTCAGTCACGCACTCTGGCAACAGTTGTTTGCCGGCGATGTGCACGCGATCAATCGCCCTGTCCACATTGACGGCGTCGATGCAACCGTGATCGGCGTCATGCCGCAGGGTTTCGAATTCGCCAGCCCGTGGCTGCGCACCCAGGACGCCCAGCTGTGGCTGCCCTACTCCTTCGACGAAAAACAGAAAACCCAGCGCGACAGCCACTATCTTCTTGGCATTGCCCGGCTGCGCTCCGGCACCACCGTGACTGCGACCGACGCCGAAATCAAAACCATCGGCCAAGGTCTCACCAAACAATATCCGAACACCAATACCGGAAAACATTTTCTCGTGCGGTCGCTGCATTTCGAGATGACGAAGGACTTGGGAAAACAGGTGTGGCTGCTTTTTGGCGCAGTCGCGCTCGTGCTGCTGGTGGCCTGCGCCAACGTCGCCAGCATGCTGCTCGCCCGCAGTGCCAAACGTCAGGGCGAGTTTGGCGTACGCATAGCCCTCGGAGCCTCGCGCGCGGAATTGATGCGACTGGCCTTGACCGAGAGTATCGTACTCGCGACGGCCGGCTCCTTCCTGGGAGTGGCGCTCGCCTACTGGGGCGTGGAGATTCTTCGCCTGATGGCCCCCGTGAGTGAAACGCGAAAAGCCGCAATCACATTGGATCCGGGCGCCCTCGGATTTGCCCTCGGAGCCGCCGCCGTGACCGCCCTGCTGGCCGGCCTCCCGCCCGCCTTGGCAGCGATGCGCACCTCCCTGGCAGGTGTGATGCGGGCCGACGCCCGCGGAGCGGTCGGATCGCACTCGCGCCATCGCATGCTGCGAAGCCTGATCATCGCCCAGGTCGCCGCGGCCTTCGTGCTCGCCAATGGTGCCGTGTTATTTTCCCGCGGATACATGAAAATCATGGAGGAAAATCAACTGCTCGCCACTGACCAGGTGGTGACGGCACAGGTCGCGCTGTCGGGTCCGCGGTACAAGGACGACGCGGCGCGAGTGCGCTTCTGGTATGAACTGGTGCAGCGTCTTCAGGCCATATCCGGTGTCACGACCGCCGCCATCACCTCCAAGCTTCCGCTGGAAGGCGGCAGCAACACCAACGCGCTCGTAAATGATGAGACCTACGACCCGTCCATTCTCACCCGGATGCAGGTGGAGCGCTCCTCGGTTACGGAGGATTATTTTTCCACCATGGGATTACGACTGTTGCAGGGCAGGAATCTGAAACCGGAGGACCGGGAAGGCGAGATCCGGGGAGTGGTGGTCAACCAGGAACTGGTGCGTCACGCCTGGCCGAACAAGGATCCACTTGGGGAAATCATGCGCGGTAACAATCCCGGCAAGCCCTGGTACACCGCGCGGGTGGTCGGAGTGGTGGAAAACGTCAAACAATGGGGTGCGGCCACCGAGGTGCAGCCGGAAATGTACACCACGCCGGAAGGACATTGGGGAATCAGCGCGCACGTTGTGATGAGAACCTCACTGCCGCTCGCACAGCTGGCACCGATGATTCGTCAGGAACTATCCCACCTGGATGCCGAACTTGCCCTGCGCGACCTGCGCACGATGCGCCAGGTGGTGGGAAATTCCACTCAAAGCCAGCGGGCCGTGACGGGGCTGGTGAATTTCTTCACGGCCGTCGCACTCGGCTTGGTCGGGGTGGGACTGTACGGGACACTGTCTTATCATGTGTTGCAACGCACCCGGGAGATCGGAGTGAGGGTTGCCATCGGCGCGATGAAACCGGACATAGTTCGCCTGATTTTCGTCCAGGGCGGCCGCTGGATCGCAATGGGCGTGGGCATCGGCTTGGCGGGGAGCGCTGCCCTTTCAAGCCTGCTCAGGACACTTGTTTACGGCATGACCGGTCTGACGGCATTGCCGTTGCTGGCCGCCGGCAGCACGGTACTGATCACCGCATTCCTGGTTTGCTGGATTCCTGCGCAACGTGCGGCGCGTCTGGACCCGTTGGAAGCCTTGCGGGCAGATTAGTCGCCGATTTTCGGACGATTTTTTTCCGATATTGCCCGGGAAACACGGGGAAAACCTGAGGAGTAATACGGGAAATTTCCCGGTTGGTCGATGGGAGCCGAAACCCTCCCACCGGGGTCATTCCTTGTACTGTCTTTATGCATTTCAAGAAATCACTCCTTTTTTCTGCCGCGATTATCGCGATCGGCTGCTCCACTGCACCTTTAATTCGCGCCGATTCTTTTCTCTCCGGCGACATTGTGGGAGCGTTCCGATCCGCGGGTGGAACCAACGCGGATATTGTTAATTCCCTTAACGGCGATGCCTCGTTCCGGACCGGGATGGCTACAGCGAACTCTTTCAAATCGGGAATCACCTTCGATGGCGCTTCCTTCACTGGCATTGATTCGGGAGAAACGATCCCAGCCGGGGTTTTGAAATATTACAACGGACTCACGCAAATCGGTACTTCCTCGCATGGCGCCATCCTCGATCTTTACCTGCGGCTGACGGATCCTTCGATGCCTTGGATTCCGGTTGGAACAGTGAGTTTTGGCATCGATGCCACGGTGAACACACTGTCGGCCGGAGTTCCTGATAACTTTCTGGCAGCCTATTCCGCCTCTTCCAGCATCTTAATCGATGGCGGGTGGCTCCAGTTTGCACTCAACGGTCTCCCCGCAGCCACCTCGGTGGCGGAGAATTCTGAAGTCGATATCGGCAACCTCACGTTAACGTGGCGGCCATCAATCGCCGTTTCCGAGGAAACCTCCAGCCTGCTGCTGGCGGCAATCGGCTTTATTGCGATCATGTCGTTGAAAGGTTCGTTGGCGGGAGCCGCCTCTGGCAAACGGTGCTGAAAGCCCCTCAGTGGTCGCCTTTCGCACCTTGGTTCGGGATGCGCTAGTCCGAAACGAAGCCTGCGGAACTTCATCCTCCAGTTCGCCTCTTTATTTTTATGGAAAGTCATTTCCCAATCCCTGCCGGCCATCAAAGCGCCAAGGCCCGGCAACGTTTGATGCACGATTTGAGCATGCTGGTCAGCGATACCGAGTTGCTCCTGAAAGCAACGGCGGGTGATGTGAGCGACAAAGCCCGTGAAGCACGTGAACGAGTCCGTGCAGGTATTGGTCGAGCCAGGGATTCGATCGCAGAACTGCAACGGCGGGGAATGCAGACGGCAAAACAAGCCGATGCTGTCATTCGCGATCATCCTTACGAATCGATGCTCACCGCGCTTACGCTGGGGATGCTGGTGGGCTTTTTTGTCGCACGCCAAAAATCAGTTTGAAGCGAAAAAGCTCGTTCTTCAGGAGCCGGGCCGCCGCTTAGCTAGCTATATTCAATTCGGTAAATCCGGCCAAAACACGCGCTTTTCCACTGAGGTGAGCGCCAATAGAGTTTCGAGGCGGTAAAAGACCGGGCGCAATGTGCGGAATTAACGCACTTTTCGTGGAAATTCCGGACACAAATGCGACCCCACGCCAGCCTGCGTCGTGATCGGTTATCGCGTTTTCAATTTTTTCACATAACCCTCACATTCCGCTGCTAAAGAAATTTTAAAACCACCATTTCATAGGGGTATTTCCTAATTTCATTTGGCGTAAAACGGGAAAAGAAATCAGCATTTTGTACGATAACTATCAGACAGCCAATGCAAGAGCCTTCACTCACCAGTCCCGATACCGAAGCACAGGAAAAGTCCTTGCAGGAGCACTGGCACGAATCCGTGGGGCGGGTGTTTAAACTCGTCAGTAAATCGTACGGCATCCGCAACGTGATCTACACGCTGATCAAGGGGGTTAAGGACCGGCCGGTCCCAGGTGAATATGATATCGAAGTGGCCTGCGCGGAAGTTACGGCCAGAATTTTAAACTCCAAGCGCGCCCACAGCAGCGGATGCAAACATGGCGTCATCCACCAAAACGAAGAGAGCATCATGACGCCGACGAGCTTCGGCGAGGAGTGCACCTTCGAGGAATTTGAAGCGGTTTCCACCTCGATCATGGCCCACGCCACCATGAATCTTGACCTGCTGCTCCAGCGTGATCCCGAGGAGGAACCGGAGATCAAGGTGCCGTTCGACCTGCCTCATTTTGAGGTAAACGAGATGGAGGCGAACCTGCTCAGACATTCCCCGTTCCTAGCCAGAAATATTTATTTTGTTTCGACCAATTCGCTGAAGGCCGGATTTTCCTCCATCAATCAGGAGCTTGAACGCGCCTCCCGCTCCACCCGCCTTACCGATGTCTGTGATCCCGTGTATCTGTCTTATAAGGACGAAGCGGTGGCTGCGTTGCGGGCCCGGCTGACGACTGCCACGGAGGAACTGGCGGCCCGAAAAAACCTCCCTCAGCCCACGGTCACCCAACCTCCCATGCCGGTGTCAGTCGCACCTGCGCCCGCTGCCCCCGCTGCACCGGCTCCCCGTCGCCCCACGCTTTCGCTCAAGCCCCAGAAAGAGGCAACTCCGCCACCTGCACCCGCTGGCAATACGATTGGGAGCGAGCCGCCTCAGCAAATCCCTCTTCAAAAAGCTCCCGATCCTGCAGCGGCCCGCCGGCTGGGTCTGACTCCCTTGGAAAAGCGCAACAGCATCGCGCTGGCCCTGGTCGGCAAGCCCTCGCAAGCCTCCCTTTTCTGGGAAAAACAGAATCCCAGCAAGGAAGGCCCCGTTTACCACATTGGGAAGGACGCCGGGCTGCTCGAATTTGTCCGCTGGTCGCATATTTCGGGACATTCCGTTTCGGAAGCTGAAGCACAGGGAAAAAAGCTCCGCGATTATTTTACCGGTCAGGGCAACAGTTATCGTGGTCCCGATTCGAACGGAATCTACCCTCTGCTGCGTTCGGAAACCAAACCGGCGGCGAAGGCTTAACCTTTCCATAATTTCGAGCGGGAGGTTTCGAGGCTCCACCGCAACCAGGTGGCACGCAGTTTTCGTCGAAACCCATCCAACCGGGGATTACCAAAAAAAAGGCCGGCCCTTTTGAGGCCGGCCTCGAACCAAAACTTCCCTCTTAGAAGTTATAAGTGAAAGTCCCGCGGAGTTCGCGAGGAGTGCCCACGGCGATCGCCGTGCGGCTGCCGCCGACCGCGATATAGTCCTTGTCGAGCAGGTTGTTGACCTGCAACCGGGCCGTCCAAATCTTGGTCTTGTAAGACACCCCGAGGTTAACCAGCACACGTCCGTCATACTTATAGGACGCCTGTTGGGGCACGAAACCAGCAGCCACGCCGGGATAGCTCTGGGTCACACCAGCAAGAGGCTTGGTGGTGGTGAGTGCGGTCACGCTTTCGCCAACCATGTCGGACTTGCCATCCACGCCGATGTTCACGCCGAAGCCATTCAGCGCGCCCTCAGTGAAGCGATAGTCCGCAAAGGCCGCCCAGATATGATCCGGCACCGCGCGGATGCGAACGCCGGTCGGCTGGCGGTATTTATAGGAGGAAATGTTGCCGATCAGCGTCAGGTTTTTGTTCACCGAATAGGTGCCTTCCGCCTCCCAGCCCTTCGAATTCACGTCGAGGAACGTGCTCGTCGGAAGGAGATTGGCCGCAGCCTGATTGCCCTGCGAAACCAGCACATAGTATTCGCTGTTCGGAACCGCATAGTTGGTTTGGGTGATATTGAAGTGCGCAATCGAGAACGTCAGCTTGTCGTTCAGGAAGGAGCCCTTGACGCCAAATTCATCCTGCTTGCCGTTCGAAGGCTTGTACGCAGGAAGCGCGGTGGAGGCCAGGTTCGCGTTAGCGGCCTGCAGGGAGCCGGGCATCGTGTCGCCAGAGCTATTGTGACTGAAGAACAGCGAAAGCGGCTTGATGGGGCGAACCACGACGCCGTAGCTGGCGGCGGTGCTGGAGATATCGAGGGTTCTCTCAGGACCAGGGGCCGGGATGTTCGTGGTATCCGTGCGGGTCAGGGAGCCGAAGTAGCGCGAAACGCCGCCGGACAACAGCAGGCGATCCTGGAAGAAGCCGGCATTTTCCTGCGCGTAAAACTGCGCTTCCTCGAGCTTGGCGATTCTCGCCTGCGTCAAAGTCGTGAAGTTGTAAGGAGTGTAGGTAATGGACGAAAGGCCGGCCGCCGTATTGGGTACGTCGGGACCTTGCGAGGCACCGGCCCAGCTTCTCCATTTCGTCTTGGAGAAATTAGCCGCCACACCGGCGATCGTCGTGGACTTCACGAAATCGGAATCAAACTTGCCGGCGTAATCGTTGCGGAGATGCGCCTCGTCATATTGCAGATGATCGCTGCCGTTGATGCGGCGGTAAACCCAGGTGCTGGGATCGGGAATGGGCGTAGCGGTCGAAGTGGCGACGGCAGTCGGGCCGCTGTTGTCGACGGTCCACGTTACACCCGGCTCATACTTGCCGGTGTAGGGATTGCGGGTGGGATTGAAGGCCGTCAAAACGCCGTTCACCGGCCAGAAGATCGACGCCGTGCTGCCACCTTGATCCTTGCGGAGAATCTGGTCGCCGGAAATCATGAGGCGCGACGTGATGTGATCATTCAGCGTCGTCAGGAGTTCGAGCGTGAGACGGGCCGTGTCACGGATGCGCTTATCCTGGTCGCTGCCGAAACTGAAATCGCGCGGCAGGCCGCGGGCGATTTGCGCATAACCGTCGCTGCCCACGGCGGGATCAATCGGAACGGAAATGGCCGGGCTCTCGTTGTTGTGAACGATTTCCGCCTTGGCGATAATCTTGGTCGTGGGCGAAAGCTGCCAGCTGATGGACGGGGCAAACATGTAGCCCGTGCGATAAAAGTTCCGCTGGTAACCGTCGCTGTTCCAGTAGGCGGCAACCACGCGGGCCGCGATGCCCTTGTCCTGGGAAATGACGCGATTGATATCGGTGCTGATGGCGTTGCCGATGTACTGCGCCAGCTCAAGCGTGGCGGACGCCTGGTCCTTCATGATCGGCGACTTCGTGATCGGATTGAATTGACCACCGGGCGCGCCACCGGGAACGAGAATCGCGTTGGGTCCCTTGATAATTTCGATGCGCTCAATGTTATAGGGCGCGAGGGACATGCTGTAGCCGTCTTCACCGGAAATCACCATGCCGTCGATGAACTCGTGGGAAACCTGGAAGCCACGAATCGTGTAACGGTCGCCACCCACCGGCAGGGTGGATTCCACCACGGGAGTGATGTACTTCGCCGCGTCCAGCATGCGCTGGCTCATCGTGTCCTTGAGGAAGTCGTTTGTGACAACCGACACTGTCTGGGGAATGTCCTGAAGGTCCATGGCCACACGGGTGCCGGACAGGGCTTGCTTCGAGACGTAGGGATTAACGGGAGATTCGCTGATCACAAAGGTCGGCAATTCGACGACTTCCTTTGCTTGATCGGGCTTGGCGGGGGCCGCCACAGCTTGCGCAAAAATCGAGGGAGTGAGACCAATGCCAAACGCTGCAGCCGTCAGGCTGAGCAGTCGCCGGCCGGGGGACCGGGACGCAATCGTACGGACATGATTTTTCGGGTTCATTTCCTAGGGTAGTTGGAGGTGTTAACTGGCCTAAGCCAGCGCCTGGGTATTAACGGATGCACGCAAGGTGGGGACGTGCATCCCCGCGTTTGGGTGTGATTACGAACAACTGGACCGGCACGCCTAATGAATTCTGACAGTACGAGAAAATTCCCTAGTTCGGCCGGGACGCAATTTTCGGAAAAAACGAATTGGATCAGAGCGCAAAAAAGCCGGACCCAGGAGCCCGGCTTCAATTCAAATCACTCCGTACAAAAATTATTTCAACGCCTGCTGCACCAGCTTCTCATACTCTTCATGGGGCATCGCACCGACTTTGCGATGAACAATGCGGCCTTCCCGATTGATCAAAAAAGTGGTGGGGATGGCGTCAAACCCGCCAAAGGCGTCAGCAATGGTGTCATCCGCCATCACAATCGTATAATTCATGCCCTTGGCCTTGGCAAACTTTGCGACTACTTCAGGACCTTTCTGGTCCACGGAAACCCCAACGATCACGAGCCCTTGCGCGCCGTACTTTTTTTGCAATTCGATGTAGCCCGGGATTTCCCCAATACAGGGTACACACCAGGTCGCCCAAAAATCCACGACCACCACCTTGCCTTTGAATTGCTCCGAGCTGACTTCATGCCCGGAAAGATCCTTCAGCTTCCATGCCGGTGCCATGGTCGGCGTCTTCGCGTCCTGGGCGCGAACAACGCCAGCAGTGCTCATGGCGACAAACAGAATAAGGCCTAAAAACGTCCGGTAAGAATGCGTGAAAAGGTTCATGGCAATTAGAGCCGCCAACTGTCCTTTTCTTCCCGGAAAAAGCAAACCGGAGCGAAATGGATGAACCGACTATGCCGTCGGGATTTCGACGTTCAGGATATCGATGAATTTCTTCATCGCCGGAGTCAGCACCCGTCCTTTCCGGTGCATGATGGCCAGCGGCCGGGTAAATTCCTTTCCGCGAAAGTTAACGGTGACCAGCGTCCCTTGCCGCACTTCCTGCAGCACCGTGGCCTGCGGGACGATCGCGATGCCGTGGTCGATTTCCACCGCCCGCTTCACGGTTTCGATGTTGTCGAACTCCATCACCGGCGTGATCTCGAGTTTGTAGTCGCGGAAAATCTGGTCGACCGCCTTGCGCGTCGGAATATCGGGATCGAAGCCAATGAACTTGTGCGCCGCCAGCGTCTTGATGTCGACATCCTCGACCTTCGCGAGCGGGTGATTGGGATTCGCGATCAGGATCAACCGGTCGTTGCGAAAGGGAATCATCTCGATCTGGCGCGTGCGCTGGGGGAATGCCACCAGGCCAAAATCGACGGAATTGTGGAGAATATCCTCATACACGAGGTTCGACCGCCGGTATTCGATCCGCACATTCACCGAGGGAAAATCGTGCAGGAATTTTTTGATGTACGGTGGCAGTTCGTGTAGACCAATCGAATAGATGGTCGAAATCCGGATCGTGCCGCTGATGACTTTCTTCATCTCCTGCAGTTCGCTCTGCAGTTTCTCGTAACCGTGGAGAATTTCCTTCGCTGCCTCGTAGATGCGCTGCCCTTCACGCGTGAGATTGAACTGCTTCTGGCTGCGATCGATCATCAGTGTCTTGAAGTGCCGCTCCATGGAACGCGCTTGCTGGCTGACCGCCGACTGCGTGATGCTGTTCAACTTCGCGGCCTTGGAGAAACTTTTCGTTTCCACCAAATCGGCGAAGATTTTGAAGTTTTCGATTTGCATGCGGCGTTTAGGATTGGGCCGACCATAACAAACGCTTATCAGCAAGCCATCCCAAAAGCGCCAATCAGATATGCTAATTGACTACCCGACATTCGAGCAGCGAGCCCGCGAAATCCAGCAGCGGATTCGCGATCTTTGTCGCGCCGCCGGACGCGACCCGCAGGAAGTCACACTCATGCCGGTGACCAAAAATCATTCCTTCTCCGCGGTGGATTTCGCGGCGCAATTCGGTCTTACGCAGGTGGGCGAAAACCGTGTCCAGGAAGCAGTGGAAAAACGGGCCCAGACCAAAGCGTCTGTGCAGTGGGAACTGATCGGACACCTTCAATCCAACAAGGCGAAACTCGCCGTCGCTCATTTTGAGCGGGTACAAAGCGTCGACAGCGAAAAGCTGCTCAGCGCGCTCGACCGCGCTGCCGCCGATCAAAACAAAACCCTGGCAATCCTGTTGCAGATCAATGCCGGCAATGATCCCGCGAAATTCGGCGCGGAGCCGTCCGACGCGGCGCGCCTGCTTGAGGCCGCCATGAGCAAAATTCATTTGAAGGTGGACGGACTGATGACAATCGCGCCCCTGTCCGAAGATCCGTCGGTGGCACAACGCACCTTTGGCAACCTGCGGGCGATCCGGGACCGCCTTGCCACCGAAACAGGATTACCCCTGCGGGAATTGTCTATGGGCATGAGTGGCGATCTCGACGCAGCGATCACGGAAGGCAGCACGCTGGTTCGCGTGGGCACCGCCCTCTATGGCGCCAGAACCTGAACTCAAAAGTTCCGGAAATAATTTATTGCGGACAAACTTTCCGCGTTGCGCCGCCTCCTCGACCGACTTGGGTTTGTCGCCGTGGAAACGCAGAAATTTCCCGAGGCGGAACGCAAGGCGCTGACCGCGCTACTGGACGATCCGTCGCCCGCAGTGCGCTCAGCGTTGCGCACGCGCTTTGCCAAACACAGCCGCGAGAGTGCGGACTTCCTGCAGGAATTGGCCCGCCAGGGTGATTCTCCGCTGGCGAAGCATGCCTCGCAATATTTGCGTGAACTGAACTTCACGGATCCCGTGAACGAATTTCGCGAATTCATCCGCTCGCTGAACTACGAGCTCGAAACAGGCGCCATTTTGCTCAGCCGTACGGTCAACCCGTCGCTGGATGTCGGCGCCTGCTGCATGCAGCTCGACACGCTCGCGTCGCGCTGTCGCGAGCTCATCGCCGAACCGGCCACCGCCCGCGAAAAATGCCGTGTCTTGAATCGGGTGTTGTTTCACGAACACGGGCTGCACGGCAACACGGAGCATTATGCGGATCCCTTGAACAGCTTTCTCGACCAGGTGTTGATCCGCCGGAAGGGTATCCCGATTTCCCTGTCGATTGTTTACCTGTTGGTCGCCGACCGGGTCGGTTTGCAACTGGAACCTGTGGGACTACCCGGACATTTCGTGGTGGGCTGCTATGAGGAAACGGTGCCGTTTTTCATCGATACTTTCAATGCCGGCGTGCTGATGAGCGCCGAGGAGGTGTTTGCGTTCCTCAAGGAAAGTTCCGCCGAGGCTTCCATCGTCGATCTCGCGCCGACTCCGGTCCGCGAAGTCCTCAGCCGTTGCTGTCGGAACCTCGTCAACCATTACTCTGCGTCCAATCAACCGGAACAGGCGCAACTCTTCGCCAGTTTCGTGGCCGAATTCGAGTCGACCTACGAGCGCCACGCTTCTCCGTAGAATCGGCTCGTTCTTGTGCACGAACTGGGCTTTGCTGGCTTGCTTTAATGAGCACAGCCACCGAGCACGTATACACCCTCGCTGATCTGGAAAATTGGCCGCCGGCGAAAGCCCAGTTCCCTGCAAATGGCGTTGCTTTGGCTGTGATTGGTCACCCCGTCGCCCACTCGCTTAGTCCGGCGATGCACAATGCGGCACTCGCAAGGCTCGCGAAACTTCCTGGGCGGCAGCCGGAGTTCGCCAAGTTTGCGAATTGGCGATACTACAAATTCGACATTCCCCCTGAGAACTTGGGATCGGCACTCGAGTTGTTTTACCAAAAAAAATTTTGGGGGCTGAATTTAACTGTTCCTCACAAGACAATGGTTTTGGAGCTGAAATCACGTCACTTTCAGATTGAGCTACAGCAACAGTTTCTCCGCGAGATGGGTGCAGCAAATACTCTTAAATGGAAAGAAACGGGATGGTACGGCTACAATACTGATGGTTTCGGATTAAAGAACGCACTCCTGCAAAAATTCGGGGCTCAACCGGAAAATTTGGATGTAATCCTGCTTGGTGCCGGTGGCGCAGCGCGTGCCGCCGCGATGATGTATGTGGGAATCAGCAAGTCGCTATGGATCGGTAATCGCACAGAGGCGAATCGTGCCAAACTGATTGGGTTGTTAAAAGACTCGTGGTCCTACAAAGCACATAAAAATTTTCCGCTAAACGGCTTTGACCCTCAAAACCCTCCTTCGCATTTGCCGAAAGGCGCGATTGTAATCAACGCCACTTCCCTTGGCCTGAAAAACACAGACGAATCACCTCTCGATTTAACAAAGATACCAAAGCCAGCAGCTGTATTCGACATGATTTATCGCCCTGCGGAAACTGCATTGCTACGCCAGGCAAAAACCATGAACCTTCCAGCCGCAAACGGACTTTCTATGCTGGTTTTTCAAGGTGCTTCATCGTTGCAGCATTGGCTTGGCGAAGGAGCCTTACCCCCTGAAATTCTCGATGAAATGCACCATGCCGTCGGCAACGAGATAGCCTGACATTCCCATGATCCCCACCTTTCAGGAAATCGTCCGCACGGTACCCACCTGGTTTTTCTCCACGTGGATTACCCTCATCGGCGCTTGCGTGGGCAGCTTTCTCAATGTCTGCATTTACCGGATTCCAAAGGAGGAATCCGTGGTCACTCCCCGCTCGCACTGCGGCTGCGGCAAATTGATCGCCTGGTACGACAATATTCCCGTTTTGAGCTGGCTCATCCTGCGGGGCCGCGCGCGCTGCTGCGGCCGGCCTTTCAGTTTTCGCTACCCGGCGATCGAGTTGCTCACGGCCGCCCTTTTTCTTCTCTGCTGGATTTC
The DNA here is from genome assembly GCA_048498875.1 of Verrucomicrobiota bacterium. Taxonomy (GTDB): domain Bacteria; phylum Verrucomicrobiota; class Verrucomicrobiia; order Opitutales; family Opitutaceae; genus Lacunisphaera. Next base: position 4,049 of record JBEHXD010000009.1, on the reverse strand, counting down.
TTTTCCCGCCGGCAAAGCGGTCGCCAGCATGGTGCTTTGTTCGATCGTGATCTGCGCTTTTTTTATCGATTTCGATCACATGATTATTCCGGAAGTGTTCAACACCGGCGGTGCCGCGGTCGGACTGGCGCTTTCATTTGCGCTTCCTTCGCTGCATCATCAAGCACACGAAGTTTTCCTGATCGCAGCACTGAGATCCACCCACGAAGCGGTGCTGGGACTGTTCGTCGGTTCGGCGCTGGTGCTGTGGATCGCCCTGTTTGCGGAGGCGATATTAAGAAAAGAGGCCATGGGGTTCGGTGACGTAAAATTTCTTGGCGTCATGGGCGCGTTCGTGGGATGGAAAGGCGCGGTCTTCGGCATGTTTGGCGGCGCCATCCTGGGTTGCGCCTGGTATCTCGTCGCACTGGTTTGGAAAAAAGCCACGGGCAAGGACGGTCCGCTGGCGCTTCCGGCGGAAACTCCCGACGGGCAGCCGACCGAGCTCGGCTTGGGCGCCCACGTTCCCTTCGGCCCCATGCTGGGAGTCGCATCCCTGATCTATCTATTCATCGGCCACCGCTGGATGGACGCGTATTTTGCCGAACTCCAAACGCTCCTCTAAGAGTTAGTTTTCGAATCAAATTCGGGCGGCAATTCGCCCGCGCTGCCTTTCATCACCAGCCTCAGCAAGTAATCCAGGCAGGCTTCACGACTTTGGTTTCGTTCGGCCGCGAGCTGGTCGGCGCGCTTCAGTAATTGTTTCGCCATGGTTTCCGCCTGCTGCGGAGGCGAGCCGAGCCGCTGGCAAAGCAGAGCGAGTTTGGCTACTTCTTCCATAACGAGACGGTCGATTTTCCGTCACTCTGGGAGTCGAGAGCAAGACCCGCGTTCTCGTCCAATCCGAGTCGCGTCACCATGGCCAGCGCCACAAAACCCTCCTTGGTGGCAACCGCAGAGCGAATCTCACCTACTTTCTTTGTCCCCTGAAAAAGGTGTGCTCCATTTGCCGGAGCGGGGCCCGTCCCACGGACCCGCAACAACTGGCGCCGCACTTGTCCCATGCTTTTCAAACGTGCCATCACTTCCTGGCCAAGGTAGCAGCCCTTGGTGAACGAAATCATCGTAGCCTCCAAGCCTGCTTCCTGCGGCAAATCCGCCGGGCCAATGTCTCTCGGAATGGCAGGAATTCCCGCTTCGATTCGCGCCTGCTCCACCTCATCGGCACTCGCTTCCACCACGTCTCCTTGCGCCAACATCGCAGCGTGGAGGTCCTGAATGGCGCGGCTCGATCCCATGACCTTAAAACCTGGCTGATCTCCGAACCGTTCATGGGAAACCCACATCCCCTGCGTTTCAACAAAACGCCCCTTCACGGGCGTTTCTCCCACCCGCTTCTGCACCAGCTCCTCTGCATCGCTCCCTTCGCTCCAAATGATCAACGAACGGGTTGAGGCAGTTTGGTCATTTAGCGTCACATCATCTGCAATGATGTACTGCTCCAGTCGTTGATTAATTGTCGAAGCCGGTGAGAACGCACTCGTGAGCAGAAATTCACGGTCAGAAATCTTCAGTATTTCGCTGTCGGCCAGCACTTTTCCTTTTTGATTTAGCCACAGTCCGTAGCTCACGCTGCCGATCGGTCCACGGAGATCATTGGTGAACTGTCCCTGCAAAAATTGAAAGGCGTCATCCCCCTCCACCCGCAGCACAGCGGCAGGCGAAAATGCATGGATAAAAATCACTTTTTTTCGCATAAAATCGATTCACATCCATCTATCCATAAATGGCATGGCACAGCATTTAATAAACTTATGATGTTCCAGTTGACGAACGGATGAAACCGACTAGATATTTAGCAGTCAACTAACACTTCTCCCGCCTAGCGGGAGTTTTGGGGTAACTAAGAAAGCAATGGCCGGTCGCTTAGGGGTAGGCGACCGGCCTTTTCTTTGCCCAAATTCCGGGAATTCGTGAGGGCTAGACTTGATCCCGGACGGAAGAACGCGCCAAGCTGGGCGTTCATGCAGAAAACTTCTGACATCAATGTCGTCGAGACCCGTGCCCTGCCCTCACCTGCCGCGCTGCTCGCTGAACTTCCCAAAACCGAGGCCCAGGCCGAATTCGTCACGCGTACCCGCGGAGATATCCGGCGGGTGATTTTCACCGACGACAAGCGATTCCTTCTGATTGTCGGACCCTGCTCCATCCACGACCTGGACGGCGGTCGCGACTACGCGAAGCGGCTGGCCGCGCTGGCTCAGGAAGTTTCCGACCGGGTGATGATCGTGATGCGCGTCTATTTCGAGAAACCCCGCACCACCGTGGGCTGGAAGGGCCTGATCATGGATCCCCACCTCGACGGTTCGCATGATATCGCGACGGGATTGCGTGTCGCCCGCAGTTTTTTGCGCGACGTCCTCGATCTTGGACTGCCCACCGCGACCGAGCTGCTGGATCCGATCACACCCCAATATATTGCTGACTTGATTTGTTGGTCGGCCATCGGCGCCCGCACCGCAGAATCGCAAACCCACCGCCAGATGGCGTCCGGACTCTCCATGCCACTGGGATTCAAAAACGGCACGGACGGTTCCATTCCCACGGCGATCAATGCCATCAAAGCCGCCGGCCAACCGCACACTTTCCTTGGCATCAATCTCGATGGCTGTGCCTCGGCAATTGTCACGCGCGGCAATCCCGATTGCCATGTCGTTCTCCGAGGCGGTACGTCCGGTCCCAATTATCTGCCGGCGCACATTGCGCAAACCGAGCAACTCCTGGCCAAGGCCGGCCTCACCAAGTCAATCCTGGTTGACTGCTCCCACGACAACTCGGCCAAACAGCCCGAGCGTCAGCCCGAGGTGATGCGCGAGCTTCTGGCCCAGATCAAGGCCGGCAATACCTCGATCATGGGCGCCATGGTTGAAAGCAATATCTCGGCAGGCAACCAGCCCTTCCCCCAGTCCAAGGATAAGCTGCGCTATGGAGTTTCGATCACCGACGCCTGCATCGACTGGGAAACCACCGCCTCGCTCGTGAGGGAGATCCACAGTTCCCTGGCGCCCCGCTTCGCCTGAGCGCAACCTTGGCTTCGCGCACCAAAAAATTCTAACGACAAGTAGCCGCGGTTTAATCACACGAAGCAAAAAATTCGTTCGTGTTTTTCGAATCACCCGCGGCTAGTTTACCATTTCTATGAAGACCCCCATCCGTGTCGCAGTGACCGGCGCCGCCGGCCAGATTGGTTACTCGCTCCTTTTCCGCATCGCTTCCGGCGCGATGTTTGGACCTGACCAACCGGTCATTCTTCAACTCATCGAAGCCCCGATTGAGAAAGCCCTGAAGGCACTTGAGGGCGTCGCGATGGAACTCGATGACTGCGCGTTCCCGTTGCTCAAAGGCATTGTCCAAACCTCCGACGCCAGCGTGGGATTCAAAGATGCCAATTGGTGTTTGCTCGTCGGCGCCAAACCGCGCGGCCCGGGTATGGAACGCGCCGATCTGCTCAAGGACAACGGCAAGATCTTTATCGGTCAGGGGCAAATCATCGATGCCGTCGCCGCCTCTGACGCCCGCGTGGCTGTGGTAGGCAACCCTGCCAACACGAACTGCATGATCGCCGCCAGCCAGGCCAAGCGTCTTCCGGCGGACCGGTTCACCGCCATGGTGCGCCTCGATCAAAACCGCGCCCAAAGCCAACTGGCGAAGAAAGCCGGCGTGGATCTTACGGAAGTGAAGGACATCTTCATCTACGGCAATCACAGCCCGACCATGTTCCCCGCCTATGCCCATGCCACGATCGGCGGCAAACCTGCTGCGACCGTGATCAACGACAACGCGTGGCTGCAGGGACCATTTCTCGAAACCGTGGGTAAACGCGGTGCCGCCATCATCGCCGCACGCGGGGCCTCGTCAGCCGCTTCTGCGGCCAACGCCCTCGTCGACCATGTTCGCAGCCTCGTTACTCCCGGCGCAATCCACTCGATCGCGGTGAAATCAAACGGCGCCTATGGATTCGATGCAAATGTCTGGGCCGGCATGCCCGTACGGAACACGAGTCCGGGGTC
>JBEHXD010000008.1:0-34209 GCA_048498875.1 Verrucomicrobiota bacterium | reverse complement strand
TGAAGGAATAGTTCGCTAGCATGCTATTCTCCTTGGGCGTAATTTCACCTCGGGCGTGAATTTGTGGCGGATTTGCGAACTGTAATGTCGCCATCACGCCGTCGGCCTTGCCTTCGAGCATGTCGTGGTAGGTTTCTCCATCAATATTTCCATCTAAATCGAATTCGAAGCGATTTGTTTCGTGGGTGTCGGCATCGGCGAATCGTTTCAGTGATCCCTTCAATTTTTGTGAGCCGCGGGCACGAATCCCTTCAAAATCTATCACGTGGGTGAAAAGCGGCCGCAAAAATACAGTCGCTTCCATCCGATCAAATTTTCCGCGCCAAACTCCGACAGCATCGGTGACAACTTTGCCAAAATACTCGGTTTGACTTGAATCCCTCCATCGACCCTGCACGTCGACATCCCCTCGTGGTGAAACAGCCGGAAAATCGAAGTGTTCGTCCCAAAAATCTGTCCACCAGTGTCCTCCGAACCACCCGCTGATATTTTGAGGACGAAGATCACCTTTGAGAAGCATGCGATAGTTCGAAGTGGCAAAATCCATCCAATACGATCCGTAGCCGAAATCTTTTCCCACTTCCAATCGAGCGTCATGTGCCCAAAAATTGGTTCCTTGAATATCAATTTTCCCGCGGGCTGAGGTTATCTCGACCCCTCGTGAATTGATGCGGCCCGCCCAAACTCTTCCGGCAAGCCTATCGAAGTGCCAGCCGGGAGCTAATTGGGCTTCGGCTATCACTCTCACAGGATCGGAGAAAACAAAATAAGGTGCGGCTCGTGGAGTATGTTTTCTCAAAACCCGATTAATCGTTTCAGGCTGACCGGTACCTTCGATTCCGAGGGTCGCGATTTTTCGCTCATAATTTTCGATGGCCGTTAGATTGATGACATGATTGTCGACCGCGAGTATGGCTTGGCATTGTACTTCCGGCCAATTGCCCAAATCGGCTCTCACTATGGGAGCGATTGCCTGCTCTCCGTCCCTGTCAATATCCCTGGCGATAATCCACGCATCTCTTGGCTGGATCAAATTTCTGATCGGATCCATTTTGAGGCTGAATGCCCCTTCCACTGCGGTCGCGGTGATTTGATTTCCGTAGCTAATTCGGCTTACCGACAGATGAATTTGCGGGAACTGCTCGTCCCTTCCATCCATTTCAATGGAAGTTTTAGCCAGGAGTTGACCCATCTCCAAGGGAATGTTCCATGGCCGCATTCCCGATTTAGCAGTAAAAGTGACGTTTGCTGAGTTTTTTTTGCCCCTTGGAGTTTCAAATCGGACGTTTAGCAACGGTTCTTCAAATGCATCAAACCGATCGGTTTTAAGGACCAGGTTTTTTCCGAATTTCAAAAAACTCGTGACGGCTTCGCTCGGCCTGTTTTTTTTCGTGGTTGTATGTGGTGGAATCTCAAGATCTCCGCTCGCGGTGACGCTTAGTTTTCCCAAACGACAGGTCAACTGATCAAGGTGACAAAGATTGCCCCCATCATAACGCAGCGTGGCGGAGATATCCCTTATCATCGGTTCAGCAGCCCCACTGGGCGATAGGATTGCCGGTAACTGCAGCGTGGCTCCTTCGAGCCGGATCTCATCAGGCATTGGCCGTCCCGCCAGAACAGACCAAAAACTTCGGCGAATATAAACCCATCGCGCGATTAATAGCGGTTCGCCGAATTGCTTTGAACTCAGCTGTACGTCTTCAAGCAAGATTTTGCCGGTGGGATCGAGCTGTGCATGGCCGAAGCGGATGGTGAAATCCGCTTCAGCCAACCGCGTCTCGATTCGCCGAAGAACGAAATCAGGCACGGGCAACTCTTTTGCGACCAGAACAAAAACTAGTGTCGCCAGTGATGCGCAAAGGATGAGCCACGTTGTCCAATAGAGAATGGACACACAACAAGACCCGCAAAACCGCAGTCCAGGCTTTAACCACAACTGTTGTGGAGATGACACGTGGCAACCGTTACGGTTTTGACGAAGGCGCCGTGTCTGGTTGTCCTTGTCCTGTCGTGTGGGTGGCAGTCGTCGGAGTGGACGTGAGCCCAACGGGAATTCCAGGATCGTTCTTTTCGCGATAAATCAGCGTGAAAAGGGCATCGAGCAATTCCTGTGTTATCTCAAAAACTGCACCCCCGAATTCTGGGGTTCCTGCAACTTGCGTATTTCCGCCGAGCCTCTCGGTCAGAAAAAGCGTGGACGCTGGATTTGACGTTCCTGAGGGACTGCCCGGGGAAGAATAAATCAAATCGAGTCGGTATTTCCACGCTCGCGGTCCCTGGCTTGTATCAGCGTGGTCAGGATTAAATTGATCGGCGGTAAATTGTTTGGCACGCAAGGAACGCAGCTGCGTTAGCATAATCCCAATTGCTTTTCGTTTTGCTTCTGGATCCTTGGCCGTAGCCATTTCCCAGGTTGTTTCGCCTTCACCGAGCTGCTTGGCATAGACGACAGTTCCAGATTCCTTTTCAGTTAGGGAAATTCCTTGGATCGTCGCGCCGTCAGGCAGTGTTCGGAGTAGTCTTTGGCGATAGTAACGAGCGACAGGTGGCGTGACATTTAGTATCTCCGTAGGAATGCTGTACACGAATTGGGCGTTGGTGAGCCGGGCAAAGGCGGTTTCCTTATCGGCTCCCGTGCCGATCAGCAGGGTGATTGTGCTTGGTTCTGTGCCTTTAGGACCGCCGCCTGTGCTCGAGCTGATGGTAATTTCACGCTCCGGTCGATTGAATCCCCAGTTTTCCAGTTGAGCAGATGTGGGGTAGTCGCTCAGAAATCTGATTTTTGAAAGCAAGTGAAGCTTTTGCAGCAACTCGTCAACGAGGGCGGTGTCCGCTTGGGCTGCCAATGGGGCTTGTCCATTTAGACGGACGACAACCTGCCATTGTGGCGTTCCGGGAACCAGTTGTTGGAGGGTAAGTCCGGGTTCATTCGGAGCGTTGATCGTCAAGCCGGTGACGAGATGGGGATCAAAATCAAGTACGCGTGGATCCCGCAATTGCTCTTGAGCACTTCGCAAATCCTCCAGGAGGGTCGAAGCGATGAGTACGGTGAAAATGGTGGCCTTGCCTTCGATTTTGGCAAAATATTCCTGTTCAGATGCGCCGTTGTCTTCGTGCGATTGTTTTCCCGGGGTTGAAGTGGCTTTCGCGGGAACCGCATTACCGATCAGTAGCGTTTCCTTACGGAGGTTTCCCTCCAATGTTATGCTTAGTGTTGGGGATCCGAGATTGGCGCGTTCAACATCGGCTGCGCTCAACTCCGGAAAGTTGGTCGCGCGAAGCATGTTAAGTGCATTGAGGGTGATTTCCACCTTGCTTTTGCTGGCTCGAGCGCGGATCGGCGCTTCAAAGCCCCAGTTCGCATTGGCATCACGTTGAAGCCGGACTTTCAGGGCTGAAGCGTTGACGATGTTCAATGAACGGACTTCGAAGATCGGAATGGTAAAAACAGAATCCGAACGAAGTGATTCCAACGGCTGCCCGATACTGTCAGCAAAACTGCGCGAAACAACGTGGATTCGTGAACCATCGGGCGAGAGAAGGTACAACCGGTTTGCGATCTCTGTATTGTCGCCGACCTTGGTGACATAAGTCTTCCCAGCCGAGGTAAACGTCAGCGTGAATGTGGGCTTTTCCAATCCATATTCGTCAAGCGTACGGCCGCTTTTAAGCAAATCATCGACAGAAAAACTCGTTTCATGCTCGAGAAACTGAAGTTCGTTTAAAATGCGGGAAACGGCATTGGGATTTGCCTGCCACTCGTAAGGCTGCGTAAGCCACCAGGAATCCCGTTTCTCGAGTTTTAATGCGGCCGATTTTTCACGACCAGTCCTTGTGAGTGAATCAATGGTTGCCACTTCGGGTCCATAGACCCGCTTGCTTGCGACGACGCCACTGATGCGAGGCTTCTCATATTCAAAAATGTAGTAGAACAGAACTACGTTGAGAAACAGCAGAATGACGGTGACTTTGGAGCGCATGATAGGCGAGACGTAGTCAGTTGCGACGGGTCCAATAAACGATAAAACCGACCACCGCGATGATGCCTGGAACCCCCAGCAAAAGCCCAAGTCGCAGGCGCATCAGTTCTTCCTGGCTGAGTGAAAGTTGAAAGAGTTGGATGGGGCGTGGAGGAATATTTAGTTTGGTATCCCGATCTAACGCCCAACCTACCGTGGCCAGAAAGAGATTCAGATTTCCACCAGTCGCAATACGGTTGTTTGTCACCAGGTCCCAGCCGCCAAAAACCGCCAGGCGGCCTCCTTTGACGCTCATGGGAAGATTATTGGCGGGTTGCATGCGTTCTGAAATTACCATTACCCCGAGATGGCCTTTGAGGTCCTGCCCCGGAGTGTATTCCAGCCTTCCTCCAGAGCGATAGTCCGATTCTCCCCACGCTGCTTCGCTCGACACGATGAGATTTTTCACACGCAGGCCATCGTTGGCTGATCGTCCCAAGTCATCACTTACCACCAGTGCGCCCGGACTTATCACCACTGGCAAATTGTTACTGATCAGGTTTTCGGTGATTTGGCTGACCGGATCCGGGACAAATGTCCATAGGCGCAGGTCATTGTTCTCCGTGAGGCTTTTCGGATCAAGATCGATGATAATTTTGTCGTAGACGACAATTCCCCAATCCAGAAAAAGATCTCCGAGTCCGTGTGGTTTCATGGGCTCGAGCATCACAATAACCCGGCCCGCGCGCGTCTGAAGGAAATTGCGGAGCATCTCCACCTCCGCGGGCTGAAACCGGGTCTGCGGTGCCGCGATCACAATCAGCCCCTTGTCCGCATCGTCGGGAATCTTCCGATTGAGACTCAGATCCAGACCAGCAACTTCATAGTTTCTTTGGGCCAGGTCGATCCCCAGCTCCGAAAGGCCGCGAACACGATTGACGTCATCCGGCCGCATTTCCCCATGGCCAGCGAGAAAATAGATTTTCTTTTTCTCCGCGCTCGAAACATCCAAAATCCCAGCAGTCAGTGCGGCCTCGGCGGTAAATGACTCCTTGTGGGGTTTGGCGTCGCGCATGTTCAACCGATAAAATTCCTGAAGATGCATGACACGTCTGTGGTCACCACAAATAAGAACCACCGTATCCGGCTCGAGCTCCAGCTCTTCGGCCTCCTTGCGGTTCTGATAAACGTCCACCTCCTGGACCGTGATTTTTCCCTTGGAGCTGTTTTGCGTCGAATAGATGTATTCGCGTAACAATCCGGTGATGTCACGGTACGCTTGTGCCGTTTGTTCGTGGTCCTTGTCGTCGGTGAGGGTGACAATGATTTTTACGTCGCGTTCCAAACCGTCCAGATACGCTTTGGTTTCTGCTGAAAGGGAGCGTTGCCGGCTCTTCGTAAGGTCAAACCGCCAGGCGTGATTCAGGGCGATGTAGTTCAAGCCTCCGAAAAGCGCGAGAAACAGCAGCGCCTGAAGCAGCAGATTGACGAGTCTGACCCAACGCGCGGCCCGGAAGCTATCAGCGAGGTGCATGCTCAGCTATTGAGGGTTTTGTATTCCACCCCGAGAATACTGAAGATGAGCGCGAGGACCGCTCCAGTGATGTAGAAGAACGCTTGTCTGGTATCGACTACTCCGTGAGTGAAATCGTCAACGTGATGAAGAATTTGCAGCGAATCCACGGTGGTCTTGATCGGATGCAATAGCTCTGTGTTCAAGGCACTGGTCTGGCCAAGAAAACTCAGTCCGAAGATCAAACCGAAGAGGATCGTGAACGTCAGGATGGCGGCGACTTCGTAACTGCGCGTGAGCGCACTGGCCAAAATTCCCACGGAAATAAACAGCAGTCCACTCACTGCGATGAAAAGGTAGCCACCGATCAATGGCCCGGAATCGAGGAAACGGGTATCACGGGCGTAAACGTGCAGGATGTAGTGAAAGCCCAGGGTCGAAGCCCATAGCAGCAGATAAAAAATATAGGCCGCCGAGAATTTGCCGAGCACAACCTCCGCCGTGCTGACCGGAGAGGTGAGCAGTGTTTCAAGTGTTCCCATGCGCCGTTCCTCAGCGAAGCTTTTCATTGTGAGCGTGGGCACCATGAAGAATACTGGAATCCAAAATGAGCTGAAGAATATGATCGCGGGTGCGTCCTCCAAAGCTTCCTTGCTATAAGCATCAAGTATTACGGTGAAGATTCCTCCCATGACCAGGAGGAACAAGACCGCGGTTACGTACGTTATGGGGCTGAATAGGAGTGCCCGGATTTCCTGCGAGAGGATGGTAAAGTAGTGTCGCATGAAAAACCTCAGGTGTTGGGTAATGGTCCTCGGGTTTCTCCCTGGGCGGTTTTCTTGTCTGGCAGACGCGCATCCCAACTCCGGCGGGTGGCTGCGAGGAAAACGTCTTCGAGTGAGGGCTGCGTGTGGCTTAAAGAGCGGATTCGGTAACCTTGGTTGGGAAGGCTCAGTAGAATCTTTTCCCCGAGGTCAGCCGTAGCCTCCGTCATCAAGGTGGCCACCGAAAAGCCGTCGGCGGTGGGTTCGCTGAGGGAAACTACCTTTAGGGAGGGTTCGATCGCGGACAGATTGGACGGCAGCTGCGCAAAGTCGCCGGCCAACTCCAACCGATAGCTGGTTTGCCCAAAAATTTCGTGCCGCAGTTCCGCCGGAGAGCCTTGAGCCACGATCCGACCGCTATTGATGATTAAAACGCGATCGCAGGTGGCTTCGATCTCGGGCAGGATGTGGCTCGAAATAATCACGCTCATTCTTCCGCGCAGACTGGCAATCAGGTCGCGGACGATGATGATTTGGTGCGGATCGAGGCCGATCGTCGGCTCGTCCATGATGATAACGGCAGGTTCGGCCAGAATGGCCTCCGCGATGCCCACACGTTGTTTGTTGCCCTTTGACAGGCGACCCATGATTCGATGCCGGTTGCGTTTGAGATCGCACAACTCCAGCACTTCGTCGATTCGCGAACGTAGTTTGGCGCGTGGCATTTCTTTCAGGCGGCCACGAAACCACAAGTATTCCGACACCCGCATGTCCTCGGGCAGCGGATTGTTTTCCGGCATATAGCCTACCAGTCGTTTGGTGGCTTCAGCCTGACTTGCCACCGGAAGCCCACAGATTCGAACCGAACCCGACGTCGCGGGCATATAGCCCGTCAGGATTCTCATCGTCGTGCTCTTACCCGCACCATTGGGGCCGAGAAGCCCGATAATTTCTCCGCGTTTTACACTGAAGCTCAGATCGTTGACGGCATTGAGTGATCCATAGCTCTTTTTGAGATGAGTAACCTCAATCGTGATGTCGGGAGTTTCGGCCATTCGGCGGGTAATGGGGGAGCGGCGCTATTTACACGGGGAAACCGTGCGGCGGGCAAGCTTCCTAATCAGCTTTTGGTACGGAGGTCTTCGCCAGCGTCACTTCGCCCGCCCTGAACCGTTCGGTCCGCCCTGAATCGACCCGTACCAGCAGCGATCCCTCCCTGTCTATACCCGTTGCTGTGCCGGTGATCGTTCGGCTGCCTTGCACGACTGTGACTGGCTGGCCGCGCAGGACATCGTATCGAAGCCATAATTCCTCGAATTTTTCCTGATAGTTTCCCTCAACAAACTGGCCATACGCGGTCAACACACGTCCAATCAGTGCCGCCGCAAAGCGGTTGACGTCCACACGTTCACCGCTGGCTTCCCACAAGGAAATGGCGGTGGGACGGATTTCCTCAGGGAGATCTTGCGGTTGAACATTAAGATTGAGGCCCAAGCCAAAAACGAGCTCCCGGATCTGATCCGCATCTATTCGCGCTTCAGTGAGCATTCCACCTGCTTTTCTTCCATTGACGAAGAGATCATTTGGCCACTTCAAGCCGGGACTGATTTTGCAGAAATTTGTGACGAGTTCGCAAATGTTCAGCCCCATCCATAAGGTAAAATCCTGCATCCTTCCGGGCTCCAGCGCCGGCCGAAATACAAAAGTGGAATAGAGGTTTCCCGCGGCCGGACTGTGCCACACTCTGCCCCGTCGGCCGCGTCCCTGAGTCTGAGCGCTGGCGAGAATCACCAACGGCACAGCACAGTTGTTGGCAAGCTGACGTTCTGCTTCACTGTTCGTACTGTCGATGCTTTCAAAGCAAATTATGTGGGGCGGGTTTGACCTTCCGCTTAAATAAGCTTCGACCAGTGCCGGATGCAGCTGGGGAGGAGATGAGGCCAACCGGTAGCCGCGACTGCGTACGGCTTCAAAGGTGAAGCCTTGTTTGGTCAGCTTTTGCAGCTGCATCCATACCGCCACTCTGGAAATGCCAAGTGATTTGGCCAGTCGGGTGCCGGAGACAAAACCCGATTCAGCAGCAAGCAGTTCACGGAGAATGGTTATTTCAGTCAGTGGCATGAAGATTTTCGTCGCGATGACGCCAATTCAATAAATCATAGAAAGATGAGTCAGCAAATGTCATTTGCAGATTTCCGATCTTCCACCGCGACGGACAGTTCGCCTTCCACTGGATTAAGCCAGGCTCTGGTGGCGTTGTGGTATGATCAAAAAGGAGATTGGGACAAGGCACATGGGTTGGCGCAGGCGGCTGGTGGCAAGGACGGGGCGTGGGTGCACGCGTACTTGCATCGAAAGGAAGGAGACGAGGAAAACGCGGCTTACTGGTATCGATTGGCGGGACGATCAGCGATGCCAACTTCCTTTGCAGTCGAATGGGAACAGATTGCGCGAATCTTGCTGGCCGCAAACAACGGGTGAAATTCAAGGGCGGTTCATGGCGTCGCGAAGCGCCTTGGCCTGCTCGGGATCGTTGACCTCCACCACTTTTGCCAGATTGAAAACGTCGTTTGCCGTTTGGGTACGCAGCTCGCGGTTACGTTCCTCGCGCGCCCGTTCTGCCGCTGACACGCCACCCAACCATGAAGGTAGCGTAAATTTATTGAGCACGTTGCGATCAAGAGAACTCAGTTTTTCTTTCGCGAGCTTATCGTTATAAGCCTTCGTGGTCATGATCGTTTCATCCCCGAGACGTGGGCGCTTTCGCGGTGTCACGGTCACCTTTTTGAGATGTAAAATTTCAGGATCAGTGGGAACCGCCGAATCCACTGGCGCAACTCCCGGATTCGGGTTCGTTACCGGCTCTGACGTTGCGGGCTTTTCCGCCTCGGCAGATTGCGGGGCATATTTGGGAAGCTTGTCAGTCAATTTCTGCGAAACTTCCGGCGACAGCTTCACCCCAGTGGTCGGCTCGTTGATTAGCTTCTCGACTTCGGGTGAAGGCGGCGGGCTTACCTGCGCATCGGCCGTCAGGGTCGCCGCCAAGGCAAGGACGAGGGCGGGAAAGGCGGATTTCATGGTGCTTATGTAGACAGGAGGTATGGCGACGAGTGCGAAAAAACCGACACTAATTTACAGGTGAAGTTGGCCGAAGGCTCACGCCAAAAAGACTATTTTACGAGCCCATGCTGCCAGTCGTCCGCGCGATTCATTTCGTTGGCAGCTTTCTTCAATTCCGCACCGGAATTGTCGACCTTGCTGATTGCCTGAATCAGGTCATTTAGCCGGTCGAGTTTTCGCTGTTTGTACGCACCCCGGGCCCGGGCTTGCATGGAGGGAGCGAAAAGGGGCAGGGAAAATCCGTTCAAAATCGCATCTAAACCCTCAAGCGAATCCTTGTACTCGTGAATCAGCCGTTTGTTGAGGGCCGCTTCCTTCAGGAGGTCGTCGTTGACGATTCGCAGTGGAGCTTTTTGTTTCACGACGAGCTTTGGTAATATCAGAAGATCAGGACCGGCTGGCGTTGTGGTTTCGCTTTCTTCACCTTCGTATTTCGCAGACGGGGGTTGATAATGAGGAAGCGACGCTCGAATTTCAGCGGCCAGCTTTGATGATAACTTCGCTGGCAAAACGGTTCCTTGGTCCTGTTCCAGTGGGTCGGCGTACAACACGTTAAGCGTGGTGCAGAACAGAATTGAACCGATCAATCTCATCGTGGGGATGAGCCGCCTCGGACACGGCGTGGGTTGGATGTTTCCCCGTTATGACACGCCGGATAAGCCGGAAGCTATTTGAGGGCCGACGCCATCGAACGCAGGCGGGGCCAATGAATGTCGGGTATTGCAGATCCAAGGTGTTGCACGCATTCCGCACCGAGTGCGGAACCGATGGCTCCGGCGGCGGCCACCGGGTAACCACGCAGGTAGCCATACAAAAATCCACCGGCCCAGGCGTCGCCGGCACCGGTGGTGTCGACCACCTTCTCCACCTTTACCGGAGCGATGCGATGCACTTCGTTACCCTGCGCGATCCAGGCGCCGTCCTTGCCGATTTTGACGGCGCCAATTCCACCAAAACTAGCGAGGCGACGAGCGTGAGCATCGTAAGGGGCATCGTTTTGAAATAGCGCGCGAATTTCATCTTCATTGGCGAACACCACCTGCACGCCCTGCTTGAGTTGGGCGAGGATCCAGTCGCGCGCGACATTGACGACTTCAAACGAGGCCAGTTCAAGGCTGATGGTGCAACCCGCGGCACGCGCGGTGGCGGCGACTTTCTCCGCGAGAGAGGGATTAAACAACAAATACCCTTCAATGTGCGCATGGCGTGCACCCTTGAAATCATCGACTGAAATCTCGTCGGGACTTAGGGTCATCGCAGCGCCCAGATGCGTGCGCATGGTGCGCTGACCGTCGGGCGTCACCATCGAGAGGCAGCGGCCATTGGGGAGGGTGGCGCGTTTGAAGCGTGAACCATCGCCGCCAGCGGCGATAAAGTTTTTCAAGTATTCATCGGCGGTTACATCGCGGCCGATTTTCCCCACATAGGTGGATCGCAGTCCAAGTCGGGTGGCGCTAAGTGTCGCATTGGCCGCGGAACCTCCGGGTGTAATGGCGACTTTTCCCCCGATTTTGGCGATAAGAGTGGCAATGTCGTTGTCGTCCACCAGAACCATCCCGCCTTTTTCCCCTGCGACGTGGCTGGCCAGAAACGATTCGGGGACGTGGGCGAGCAAATCCATGATGGGATTGCCAATGCCGAGGAGTTCAAACGAATGTGATTGGGTCATGAAAGTTGGGAGGGGGCGATCAACTCACCGTGAGATTGGTGGCCAGGATCGGATCCTCGTCCACCTCGATTAGAATGGAATAGTCACCGGGCTGATCGAAGCGCAGATTCCGAAGTTCGTTGATGAGATTGATCCGATGCAGCGGGCTCACCGATTCAAATTCGCGATTAAGCAACTCCGTTGGATTGATGGGATCGAGCCCAAGAGACATGCGGATTTTGTGTTTGCCTGGGCTCACATCAGTGAGCGTCAAAAACCAAACCATGTGCGGGTGAATCACTGGAAACCCCCGAGCCTTGATGTTGGCAAACACGCCAAGCAGGGTGTGCTTGCCGGTCGCAGGGTCGATATGGACTGCGTCGCAGGTTATCCAGGCAAGAAGGGAGGGTTTTGACGGCACCCGGGCACCATGCGCCCAGACGGGTGGGCGGCAAACTATTTTCTTGTTCCTTCACTGCGGAAACCGGGCTCGGAGCACCTTTTTCTTGTGTATGGTCTTGGGCCGGTTTTTACCAGTAGGCGTGAAGTATATTTTTGTCACAGGCGGCGTGGTTTCATCTTTGGGCAAAGGGCTCACGGCGGGGGCGCTTGGCGCCTTGTTGGAGATGCGCGGACTCACCGTGCGCATCCAGAAATTCGATCCCTATCTCAACGTCGATCCGGGGACAATGAGTCCCTATCAGCACGGCGAGGTTTACGTGCTCGACGATGGCGCGGAAACGGATCTCGACCTGGGACACTACGAACGGTTCACCTCCGGGAAACTTTCCCGCCACAACAGTCTCTCGTCCGGCCAGGTCTACGAGAGTGTGATCGCAAAGGAGCGGCGGGGCGATTACCTCGGCAAGACGGTGCAGGTCATTCCGCACGTCACCAATGAAATCAAGGATCGGATTTACAAGGGCGGGAAAGGGGTTGACGTGCTGATTACCGAAATCGGTGGAACTACCGGTGATATCGAGGGGCTGCCTTTCCTCGAGGCGCTTCGCCAGTTCGCGATCGAAGTAGGTCCGCGCGACTGCATTTTTATTCACGTAACCCTCGTGCCTTTCGTGACGGCGGCGGGTGAACTTAAAACCAAGCCCACGCAGCAGAGCGTTGCGAAGCTGCGCGAAATCGGTATCCAGCCGCAGTTACTGGTTTGCCGTTGCGAAAAACCTTTGACCGCTGAGATGCGCGAAAAGCTCTCGATGTTCTGCAATGTGCCGGTCAAGGCGGTGTTCGCGGCCGAGGACGTTGAATCCTCAATTTATGAGCTGCCGCTCATGTTGCAAAACCAGGGCATGGACCAGTACGTCTGCGATCTCTTTGGGATCAAGACGCGCATGCCCTCGAAGAATATCTGGGCCGACATCGTAAAACGGATCAAGTCGCCCAAGCACACCGTGAAGATCGGCGTGGTCGGCAAGTACATCGAGCTGCAGGATGCCTACAAGTCCGTCTATGAGTCGCTCGCGCACGCCGGAATTGCGAACAACGCGCATGTCGACGTGGTCCGCGTGGACGCCGAGGATCTTGAGACGAAGTCGGGTTTGTCCCAATTAAAGAAGCTCGATGGAATTTTGGTTCCCGGTGGCTTCGGTGATCGGGGAACCGAGGGAAAAATTGCGGCAGCGAAATATGCACGTGAACACAAGATCCCTTATTACGGTCTTTGCCTTGGCCTCCAGATCGCGGTGATCGAATTTTCGCGCAATGTACTCGGCCTGAAAAAAGCGAATTCTATGGAGTTTGATGAGAAAACTCCCGAGCCGGTGATCGCCCTCATGGACGAACAGCGCAATGTCGTCCAGAAGGGGGGAACGATGCGTCTGGGCGCTTATACCTGCGATCTCAAGGCCGGTACGCTGGCCCGAAAAGCCTATGGTAAACCGAGTGTGAGTGAACGCCACCGCCATCGTTACGAGGTGAACAATGATTACATCGGGCGTTTGGAGAAAGCCGGCATGATCATCTCCGGTTGGAATCCCAAGCGCGGTTTGGTTGAGGTAGCCGAATTAAAAAACCATCCGTGGTTTCTTGGCGTGCAATGTCACCCGGAATTCCAGTCGAAACCCAATCGCGCGCACCCTTTGTTCGCCGCGTTCATTGGGGCGGCGATCAAAAATCAGGGACGCAAATAGTTCATGATTTTCTCGCCCAAGAAACTGTTGTTGCTCGCGGGACCGTGTTCGTTGGAAAACGAACAGGTGTGCCGGGCGGCGGCAAAAATGCTGACGAAGCTCGCGAAAAAGCATCCCGAGCTGACCATCGTTTTCAAGGGCTCCTTCGACAAAGCCAATCGCACGTCGCTCAGCGGCGAGCGCGGTCCGGGTATCGATGAGGGACTCGCGCTGCTCTCGATGATCAAAAAGGACTACGGGTTTCCGGTGGTAACCGATTTTCACGAGCGCCAGCAGGCGGCGGCAGTGGGCGAAGTATGCGATGTGCTTCAGATTCCGGCCTTCCTTTGTCGGCAGACGGATTTGTTGCTTGCCGCCGCGGCCACGGGCCGCGTCGTCAATGTCAAGAAGGGGCAGTTCCTTTCCCCTCAGGAAATGGAATTTGTCGTCAGCAAATTGAATCAGGCCAGGGCGAAGGAAATCTGGCAGACCGAGCGGGGAACGACATTTGGTTATCAAAATCTGGTCGTCGATATGCGCTCCTTTGCCCAGATGAAAGCGCTGGGTGCCCCGACGATTTTTGATGCGACCCACAGTGTGCAGCAGCCGGGAGCGGCGGGTGGGAAGACGGGAGGCCGTCGCGAATTCGTGCCTCCACTGGCGCGGGCGGCGCTCGCGGCGGGAGCGGATGGACTCTTCATCGAAACCCACCCAAATCCCGACCAGGCAATTTCCGACGGCCCGAATCAAATTCCGACGGCCGAAATGCCCGCTTTAATTGAGTCGTGCCTTGCGGTGTGGAAAGCAGTTCGTGACTGGTGAGCTGCTCGTCGGAGCCGGAAAACGCCTGGGGCAACTTCGTCAAAGCTCCGAATTGACCGCGCCTCGTTGATGCGCATGGTTCATCCAGCAAACCGTATGTCTACTTTCATCATCGATGTTCCAATGCCCGCAATGGGTGCAACCGTGAGCGAGCTTACGATTATCAACGTGGCGGTGGGACCCGGCGCAAAGGTCGCCAAGGGACAGAAGCTGGCGGAATTGGAAAGCGACAAATCAGCTTTCGATTTCGAGTCGCCCGCGGAGGGTAACATTCTGGAAGTTCACGGGAAACGGGGCGAAGTAAAGTCATCGGGCCAGCTTCTCTTCCGGATGGAAACGGCCGATCCCAGCTTGAAGCATCTGGAGACGGCGGCGCCCAAACCGGTCGCGCCGGCTTCCCCGTCGGCGCCGGTTGTGATGGCGAAGAATCTCATTTGGACACCCCGGGCAATCAAGATGGCCCAGGAAGCCGGTTTGGATTACGCTAAAATTTCGGACATCGGGGCGACCGGCCCGGGCGGTCGTGTTTCCGGCGACGACGTGGCCAAATACATCGCAGCAAAGAAAAGTTGAGCGGTTGATAAACCTAAGTCTGGCTTCGATCAGCTTGTAGCTCGTGGGTTAAAATGCTCAGGGCGTAGACGGCCGCCGTATCGCTCCGGAGTACCAGAGGCCCGAGGGTGATCGGATGAAAGCCGGCGCGGAGGGCCGCATTCATTTCCGGAGGAGAAAAATCCCCCTCAGGTCCGACCAACCACGCTACTTTATGCGGATTGGCTCCCGCGTTGGTTTCACGGTAGGTCTCCAAGGTGCTCTTCAACGACCGGGCGCCAGGATGAAGGCTCGCGATCAGTTTTAAATCATAAGTCGCTTCGGGATCGGCCCGGTCACCGACGAACTCTTCGAATCGCTGCACAGACGAGATCTCCGGCAACCAGGGATTTCCGCATTGCTTGGCGGCTTCGATCGACACCGTTCTCCATTTTTCCACTTTTTTTTCCGCCCGATCCTGCTCCAAATGGACTTGGGTTCGTTCGCTAAGAATTGGCACGATCCGGGCGCTGCCAATTTCTGTCGCCTGACGCACAATATCGTCCATGGTCGCTCCTTTCGGCAAAGCTTGCGCAAGGGTCACGGAAAATGCCCGTGCGATTGCATGTCGGGGTTCCTTCACCCGCAATATGGCGGCATTTTTGTTCGGTTCGACGCATTCCGTGATCCACTCATGTCCACGCCCGTCGAATGCCACGACTGGATCGCCGCGCCCGCATCGATTTACCGTGACGAGATGATGGCTCTCATCGGGATCGAGTCGTATTTCACACCGCGCCAGATCAGCTGGGTTACAATAAGCACGAAAATCAGGCATTGCTGCCAGAATGGCATGGCCGCCCCGATTCCGTCAACGCAAGGGATAAAATGGTGAAGAAAGTGAGAGCGATTCAGCAAAAGCCTGGTTTCACCGCTGTCATCCATGGAAGATATTTTTTCTTCAAAGAAATCGACCGGTGCGCGATGGCCCCGAAAACCGTGGGTCTCGGGCAAACGATATCAATCCGGCCGGTATGCGACTGTGAAGCTGCCCGTTATTGGATTTGGCGCACACCGGCCGGACTGAAATTATTTCCCCAAGCGATTCACCGACATTTCAGATTTTAGTCGAATAAAGGGCGTCGGGTGTGGAAAGGAAGAGAGGTGACCGGCCGGGAACCGAGGGGTCTCGCGAAACCAAGGGAGCGGGTTCGCGGCCCGGTTTAGCCGGAACTTTTCTCGCCAGGCGTGTGTCGCGGATTTGCGTCAGCAAGGACGGCACGGTCATAAAAATGATTTTCAAGTCCAGCCAGAGCGTCAGTTCCCGGGCGTATTGAATGTCGAAACGAATCATTTGCTCGAATGTGGTCCGATTTTTTCCCGACACCTGCCAGAGTCCGGTCAAGCCGGGCATGGCGTCGCACCGTTTGAGCTGCCAGGGAAGATAATGATCGAATTCGCTCGGAATGCACGGCCGGGGGCCGACCAGACTCATTTCCCCACGCATGACGTTGATCAGCTGCGGCAGTTCGTCCAATCCGGAGGCACGCAACAACCAGGCACCGGGAAGCAGTCGTGAATCGCCGCGGGCATCGAGTTTGACCATCGGGGCATTGCTTCCGATCAGTTCCTTCAAGTAGGTCTGATGTCCCGCAGTGTCCGCCCCCAATTTCATGGTTCGAAATTTGTAGATCATGAACCGACGACCCCGGTGTCCGACACGTTCCTGTTTAAAAAACACGGGTCCGGGAGAAACACAGCGGGTGACCAGCGCCAGCGCCAGTGTGCATATTGCCAGCAGCGGAAGCGCAAGGACGCAGCAAGCGAGATCGATGGTACGTTTCCAGACAGGAAGGGAATCTCGGGAGGAGCTCATGGCGTTGAAAGTCGGGGCTTCGTGAAACTGGGGATATCTTTCAAAGCGGAATTCACTGCCGGAACCGATCATGCCACAGGTTTTTTTAAGGGTGGGGCTTTTAACGAATTGGAAAATTCGAAATGCCTCGTGACCCTCAAAAAAACTTTGGTTTTCCCGGGCAGGCTGTGTTGAAAATTGACCACAGCCTGCCTTGGTTTTGGCGGTTGCATTTGCTTCCTGACGGAAGCAAGAGCGTTATGAGCGAATAAGGGACGAATCGCTGGTCCGCGGCCGGGATGCACCCTGTGGCGGATTGCGAAGGTCGGTGGGCGTTGAGGAAACCCCTGCCGGTAAAGTGATGAAGTCTCGACAGGGCAGGGCTGCTGTTGCCCAACTTTCCGCCTTTTTGAGTGAGACCAGCAATTTTGCCAGGATCTCGCGCTCCCACGTTGTGCGCTCCGGCACAATTCCTTCGAAGGCCGAGTCCATTTGGCTTTTGGGGGGCGGGTTGCCCATCCGGGTGCGGCAGCGATTGCAGCGATCGGACTCGTCACCGGACGCGCACGTGCAGGAAGCCGCGACCTCAGCCAAATCGCCCGAGGAGGAATTTCTCGCGCACGCTTTGGGAATTCTCACCTGACCGCCGAAGGTCATCCCGTTGGCGGTGGCGATCAGCGTCGTGTGTTCCAGACTGGCTCCGCCAAAGGAAATATCCGGCAGATCATTTTCGCGAATGAACGTATGCTCATCCACCGGGATGCCGCCAAAACGGGCCGGATTCATGAATCCGGTGATTGCTTCCTTGACGATATCGTTGACGAACTGCGGCACGAGCGCCCCGAGTTTGATGTCCAGCGACCATCGCACGGTGCTGCGCAGGCGTTTCGCTTCGGTGGCGGTAAGTGAAAAATCACAACCAATCGTTCCGCTAACGTCGCCGACCACCGGTTCGCCCACTTGTGGCGCCTTGCATGAATAGTAGAGATCAACGTGGGGAATGGTGCTGTCGGACCGCCACCTTGCTTCGATGGTTAAAGACGTGGTGTGTGACGTAAAATCCGTCGGCAATTTCGATTTGGCCAGCCGTTCCACGGCGGAAGCGTCCAAAAAAAGTCCCCAGTCCTGGCCAGCCGGCAAACGTGCAGTCGCCGCACCGCTTGGTTCAAAACGCATAGCCACCACCTCTCCCACGAGATCGACCCTCGAAAACCGGGGAATCGCCACGCCGATTTTCTGAAAGATATTACCCAAGTCAGAGATGAAGGGACATCCAATGGATGAAATGAGGGTCGCTTTTATCGTGGAAGCATTCGTTCCCAGCATGGCCTCCAGCGAATTAAGATCCACATCGATGCAGCGAAGGGTGATGATGACACCCGTGGCGGCGAGTTCGAGGGTCGCGGTTATCACCTCCTGGGTGCGAGAGATTTCAATTTGCGCCGGACTGTCCTTTGCAACCGAAACTTGGTCCGACTCAATCAGGGAAATCGTCAGTGGCACCTGCAGGCGCACAGCGGCATTGACCCGGGCGATCGCGACCGGCGCGGCGGAGACCTTAACCCGGCCGACACCAGCCGTAAGAAAAGGCATGTCCTGCAATCTGGCCTCGATCGCTCGGGTGGCAATTGAGCTGAGGATCGACGTCCTGATTTGCAGTTCAGCACTCATGAAAATTTACCGGATGGTACGGCGGCACGAGGTGGGATTTCCTGGTCACCTACCGGCTGAACCGATCCAATCGCGTGGCCTTGAGGAACGCCGCCCGGCTCCGGGCTTCCACGCGTGCAAAGATTTTCGGATCGACGCCGATCAAGGCGCCGGGAGCTGTGCGAAAACGATCGGATAAGTTTTCTCCGCGGCATCTGCTGCGCAGGCAGGAAGCGCGCAGGTCCGCGGGACTGTCGCCAAACCCCAAGCCGATGCCGGCCACGGGCATGCCGGGAGCGAAAAACGGTGGGCAAAGGAGACGGGGATGGGCTTTCACGGGAGGGCGGAGGCAGGCACTGAGCCTGCGATCCATCCTCCAAAGCGAAATTTACCGCCCCAAAACGATCACCGGCCTGGAATTGTTTCTTTTCCCCCGCTCCGGAGGCGCTTGATCTCCGTGAAAAGCCACGCCCGGGCGTAGCTCCAATCGCGCCGTGCCGTCGGTTCGGAAATGCCCAGCACAGCGGCGGCTTCCACCAAAGTGAGGCCGACGAAATAGCACTGTTTTACAAGCTCGGCCTTTCGTGGGTCGTTGCGGGCCAACCCATCCAAGGCTTCGTGAACGTCGAGAAGTTCCGCGTCGTTCTCCCAAGGTGTGGCAGACTGACGGTCGATGATTTCGGGGTTGGTGCGCACGTAGTCTCCGCCGTGACGTTGAGCCTGCCGCTTGCGCGCGCGATCGATCAAAATACGCCGCATCGCCTCAGCGGCGGACGCGAAAAAATGGGCCCGGTTTTTCCAGTCAGGTTGGGCATCGCCACCCAGCCGCAGCCAGGCTTCATGCACGAGCGCCGTCGGCTGAAGCGTCTGGTTGGGCGCTTCGTGGGCCATCTTGGCGGCCGCCAGTTTTCTTAATTCCCCGTAAACCAGCGGTAGCAGCTGGTCCGCGGCCTGGGCGTCACCCCGCTCAATTCTTTCCAGGATGATGGTGATGTTGTCGTCCACGGCCGATCCCTAGCAAGAACCGGCCGGGTAATGAAGCGCCAAATTAGGTCAACGAAAGTGACCTGGAGGATTTGGGGGCGGAGAGCTTGGCGATGTCAGCGCAAGCCAGCGTTATCGTGCGAGATTGCCGGGTCGATTATACCGATCTTTCCATCGGAGCCCTGTTGAATCAAAACCGAGAATTTATAGCGGATGGTTTCTTTTCCGTTTCGATAGTTGTCAGTGATCGAGAGAGTTTGCCGATCGTAACGCAGTTTTCGTTGAGGAAAATTAAGCAACCCTAGCCGATCGTTCTCGTCACTCTCACACTGATCTCGATTTATTTTGCTGCCTGGTACTTCACGGACGAAGGTAATCCCGGTGGGATAAAAATTTATTTTATTGCCTGAGGAATTTGCGATGGTGAATCGGATGGTCGTTTTGGGACGTTTGACGTGGATTACGTCCCCCTCGATCAATACACGTGGATCTCGTTTGGTTAAAACCAAACGGAAGTCGGTAATGGCCCGTCCCGTTTTGAGGATTTCTTCAAATTTCCGTATGACGATCGCGATTTCGACAGGATTTGTTTTTCTTACTGCGGTAACGGCCATGTGCGGATTTTCCTTATTTGGGTTGTTGTGGTGGAATTAAACTTTTTTGGGCGTCAGGCCATGGTTCGAGTGGGACGTAATGAATCTCATTGAGTCTTTCGAGTAAGGCTTGGGCTTCTGCGGGACGGTCAAGTAGTAGCATGGAGCGCACGGCTGGATCAAGCAAGCGCCAGTCGTGCGTTGTACCGACCAGAGGGGATAACAGGTCCAACGCGCGCAGCCAGTGTTTCCGGGCCAGGGTGGCATTCCCCTTTTGCCTGGCAATTTCTCCCGCTACCACAAGTGCATCTGCATGCTCCCCTACCAGACGCTTGTTCATGGGATTTCCGCCAAGCAGTTTTTCACCGGAATCAATGGCACGGTCGGCCATCGCGGAAGCAGAATCCTCCTTCAGATTGGCACGGATTTGCGCGTTCAGTGTAAGTGCTTTGGCCAACCACCGTGCAAATACTTGATCGGATGGCTCATCCGAGATGATTTTTTCAAATCTTGATAAAACCCCATCCGCTTCACTCAGGGCCCCGGCTAAATTTCCCGCTTGTTTGAGCAACGATGCCTCTTTCATGCGGGCGTCCAGCAGGGTGACTTCCCATCGCCGGTTGGCGGGATCAAGCGCGGTAAGTTCAGTGAGAAGCTTTTGACTTTTTTTCAGCCATTCCTGCGCAGTTGGATACTGCGCCGTTACCATCGCCATATCGGTTTGGTACAGCAATGCATCGGCTAATTTGAATCGCCAGGATGCGGCGGCAGATGAGGATTTCGCCAGCTGTTCGAGTTTTGTTATTTGGATCGAATATTCCTTTATCGCTTCGGCAAACTCGCCCTGTTTTTCGGCCAGTCCTCCCAACCAGGAGTGTACGTCTGAAATTCTGAAAATCAGATCTGAATCATTTGGATCAGCGTCCAGGAGTTTTTCCAATGTTGCGAGCTCCGCAACGAAATCGGCCCGCGCAGCGTCGAACTCGTCTTTCTCTAAAGTGAGCGTGGCGATATTTTGCTGACTGTAAGCCAGTTCGCTTTGCCAATCTTTACGCGATGAATCGAGCGCGATGAGTGTGAGGCTCGTATCCCGGTAGCGGATAAACCAGTCGTAAGTGGCTTTAAGTTCACCGCGTTTCCAATGCACGAATCCGTTCCAGTATTCCGCCTGGCCGCGTTCGAAGAGCATGTCGCCGTTGTTCGGATGGCGGGCGACGAGGGCGGAGGTGTAATTGTACGCTTCTGAAAACGCCGCGGCGGCCTCCGTGTACCGGGCTTGATCCATCCGGATCTCGCCGATCTGGGTCAGCGCCTTGGCGTAGCGCACGAGATCGGGATCCTCCATGCCTTCCGCTTTGCGGGCGGAGAAATAAGTGGTGGCCTTGTCCCCGACCGACTCGAGCACATCAAGGCGGCCGACCTTTGCCACCTGGGTGCGCAAATCGCCCAGCATGAAACCCAGTAGATCTTCCGCGCGGGCGCGTTCTTCGAGCGCTTTGCGGCGTTCCAGGTTTGCGACGTGCTCCGCACGTTTGGCGCGGGCTGCCTGGTTCATGCTCGCAACCGTGCCCGCAATCAGCGCGAACGCCACGGAAGCAACCGCCGTGACCGTAAATCGGTTTCGTCGTACGAAGCGGCTGATTTTGTAGGCGGTGGTTGGCGGGCGCGCGCTAACGGGTTCGTTCTGGAGGTGGCGCTGGATATCGAGGGCGAATCCGCTGGCGGTCTCGTAGCGGCGGTTGCGGTTCTTCTCGAGCGCCTTCATGACGATCCAATCGAGGTCGCCGCGCAAAATCACGGAAAGTTGCGTGTAAGCCAGGCCGCGCTGCCGGGCGATCGTGTCGCGATCGCCGTCAGCAAGGGTATTCAGCCGGGTCGAGGGCCTGAGCGGCTCCACTTCGCGAATGATGCGGCGAATTTCGTCGAGACCGGCTTGTAAGAGCGATTTTGGGTCGAAGGGCGGGCGGCCCGTCAACAGCTCGTATAGCAACACGCCGAGGGAGTAAATGTCGCTGCGGGTATCAATATCGATCCCGCTCATCTCGGCCTGCTCGGGGCTCATGTAGGCGGGAGTACCGATGAATTGTTCGAAGGCGGTGAACAGCGTCTGGTCGGTCAGCCGCCCCTGAGTGGCCTTGGCGATACCGAAATCAATCACCTTGGGCATGGGCTCGCCGTCGTTCAGTGTGACCAGAATATTCGAAGGCTTGAGGTCGCGATGGATGATGCCCTTTTGGTGGGCGTGCTGAATCGCATAGCAAACTTGGCCGAACAGGACCAGACGGGCGGTGGTGGAGAGATTGTGCTGGTCGCAGTATTTTGTGATCGGAATGCCGGGGACCAATTCCATCACGAAATAAGGCCGCCCGCTTTCCGTGGATCCAGCATCGAGCACCCGCGCGATATTCGGGTGGTCCATCAGCGCCAGCGCCTGCCGCTCGGCTTCGAAGCGGGCAATGACGTTCTTCGTGTCCATGCCCAGCTTGATCACCTTTAATGCCACTCGGCGGCGCACCGGTTCCTGCTGTTCAGCCATCCACACGACCCCACATCCGCCCTCACCCAGTTTTTGCAACAATTTGTAGCGTCCGATGCGCTTACCCTGCTCGTCGCCTATGCCCTGCAAGGGAAGTTGCGGTCGATCCCCCATCGGAGACTCGCGTGGGGCCATAAACATGCCGGCAGACTCATGGGCAAGGAGCAATGCTTCCAACCGCTCGCGCAAAGCGGGATTACCCCGACATGCCTCGTCGAGGAAGCGATCGCGCCCGGCTGGCGCCACGGCCAGGGCTTCCGTGAAGAGTCGTTCCTCGAGTTGTTCGGGTGATTCCATCTATTGCAGCGCGGGCGACATGGGGGGGCCGGAAGTCCTGGCGATAGCAAGACGGTTCGGCCACGTGGGCGCAACCTGCGTATTGCGTCTGGTGGGAATCGATGGACTTGGGCCGGTTGAAGCCAATGAATAAAATGCACACAAGCGCAGCCTGTTTCCCGCGTGGACATGCCGGGAAAACGGCCGGTCAACAACCGCTGCAACAAGCAGGGAAGGTGGGCATGTTTTCATTGGAACCTGATCCGAATTTCGGTGGAGACAGTGATGTTCAGCTTTCAATGCGGGATTTTCCCGGTGAACCGATCATCGCTCTCGAAGATTTTTCCGAAAATTGACCTCGCCGCCCGTTCGAGGTGTTTACCTGTCTTCCCGAGCAGCCTATCTATCCCCTGGCTTTTTCAAAGCGGTCAAAATTCCTGAGGGCCGGAAAGAGTCTCATCCAGAGGAGGGCGACAGCGATCGTGCCGGCGCCGCCGATGACCGTGGCCGTGACCGTGCCGAAGAGGGAGGCGGTTACGCCGGACTCGAACTCCCCAAGTTGATTTGAGGTGCCGATGAAAAGCGAATTTACCGCCCCGACGCGTCCGCGCATTTCGTCCGGCGTTTCCAGTTGCACCAGCGAGCTGCGGATTACGACGCTGATCGTGTCGGCAGCGCCGGTGAGCGCGAGGGCGGCCAGGGAAAGCGGAAACCAGCGCGATATTCCGAAGAGCATCGTGGCGAACCCAAATACGATTACGGCGAGAAACATTCGCCGCCCGACCTTCCGTTGTGGTGGTTTGCGCGCCAGGTAGATCGACATCGCGAGCGAACCAACCGCCGGAGCCGAACGCAATGCACCGAGCCCCCATGCTCCCACCTGCAAGATGTCACGGGTGAATACTGGCAGAAGGGCGGTCGCTCCACCGAGTAGTACCGCGAATAAATCCAGGGAGATGCTGCCCAACACCACGGAGTGCCGTTGGATGAAGTGGACCCCGGAAAAAAGCGATTCGGTGGTGAGCGCCGGTTTGTTTTGTTTGATTGGCGGCACGCTGACCATTGTGAGGAGAGCCGCACCGACCAAGGCGAGGATTCCGGCCGTGGCATAAGGTACCGCGGCACCGAAGGCATAAAGCAAACCTCCGATGGAGGGTCCAATGATTGAAGCGGTTTGAAATCCCCCGGCACTCCAGGCGATGGCTCGGGGCAGAATATCCTTTGGCACCAGAGTGGGCATCAACGCCTGGGTGGCAGGTCCCTGAAAGGCGCGGGCGGAGCCAATGATCGCGACCGTCGCGAAGATTCCCAGGGTACCAAGCCAATGTCCCCACGTGCCGAAGGCCAGCAGGCAGGTGGCGACACCTTGAACCGCGAGAGCCGTTCCAAGCACCGTCTTTCGGTTGAAATGATCAACGACGTGTCCGGCGGGCAGCGTGAAGAGCACAATCGGGAGAAACTGCACCAGACCGATCATGCCCAACTGAAACGTGCTGTGGGAAAGTTCGTAGATATGCCAGCCCACAGCGACTGCTTGAACCTGAAAAGCCATCCCTGACGCGATCCGCGCACACCAAAACCAGCCAAACGCGGGGTGGGAACTCAACAACCCGCCGGCTTTGCTTTGGGAGGACTCGGTGGCCGGCATCACAGTCGATCAGGCGGTGAACGCGGGGCGGGAATTGAACTCCCCAAGAGGGAACGGAAAGGCTGGACTGGCGGGTTCGGAATTCTCTGCCATCGGGCTCTCAACGGTCTTTGCCTGGCAGAAACTCGCCGAAAAATTTGTCGAAAGCGGCTTCGATGAGTTCCGGCCCTTCGTAGCTGAGTGCCAGCATTTTTCCGGAAGGATCTGATTTCAGCCATTGAGCGAATTCGGTGCGGGCGCGCGCCACATCGTCCGCCGTAAAGGGGGTGACGGTGGCTGGCGCAGGCGGAGGAACCGAGGGAGCGGTAACCGCTCTTTTGGGCGGTGTCGGAGCGGGGTTGGGAACGGCCGGGGTGGAGTTCCCCGTCCGCTTGCGATTTTCAACCGGTGCGGCCGCTTTGGGTGTTTCCACGGCCTTGGCGGGACTTTTATCCAACGAAGGTTCGTCCGCGCAGAGTTTCTCCAATTCAATCAGACCGGTGGACGTGATGCTGACGGTGGGGTTTTTCCCCGAAGAAAATTGCAGCATGCCGGCATAGTTGCCCCGCGCCTTGGCGTCGAAGGGCCAGAGGTCGCCGCTTTGGGAGTCCTTGTCGTAGATGTCAGAGGCGGGATAGCCGGTTTTTTTGGCCAGCTGGGCAAGGGGATAGGGCTGGGCTCCACTGGTGTCATAAAAATCGAGCAAGGCCCGGCAAAGACGTTTCTGACGTTTATTCATGAAGAATTAGATTCCTATCGTAGTCACAAAATTACTGAAGTGCAATTCAGTCAGACTGTCCACCTGGAGGTCGAGTTCCATTACTCGTCGAATCCTTCGGTTTCAACCCTTGGGGATGCGTCGGTACGAGCGGGGCGGGCAGCCGATAACGCGACGGAAGCACCGGGTGAAATAGTAGGCATCGTCATAACCTACCTCGGCGGCGATGGTCGCGATCGATTCATCCGTGGTATCGAGCAATTTGCAGGCGCGCTGGATACGCTGGCGGATCAGGAAGTCGATCGGGGCATACCCGGTCTGTCGTTTGAAAAGCGCGCAGAAATGGGGCACGGACAAGCCTGCTGCTGCGGCCAGTTCATCGAGCCGGTGTGCGGCTGCCAGATTTTCCCTCAAGTGCTCCCGGACGGCTGAAATGCGCTCGTTGGCGGAACGCGTGGGCCCTCCCTCGCGCACCGCCTGGGCGGCAAGGTCGAAGGCGGCCCGCAACATGATCGACGCATTGATCAACTCGGGAATCGAATAACCCCGTTCCAGCAGGAGATAAATCTGTTCCAGTTTTAGCGCGGTGATGCCTTTGGCCGTAACCTGACTTAATACGGTGGCGGGGCCGGCCGGAAAGCCAATGTATCGGTTCCACTCCTCGACTTCGTCGCCGCAGAAATGTACCCATCCTATGGTCCACGGATCGTGCAGGTCTGCGCCGTAAACGTGGGGCTGATTGCCCCGCAGCCACACGAGGTCGCCCGCCGTTACCGATCGCTCACCGGAACGTGAGCGTACCCAGCCTTGTCCGCGCAGGCAGGCGATCACGAGGTGGGTTTCCGTCCCCTGCTTCCGCTCGACATAATGTCCTTCCGCGTGGGGAAAATAACCTGCATCCGTCACCAGCAATCCTTTTAACAGGGGGTTTTTGCCGGCCTCTTCCCGGACCGGTTTGGGTATGACAACGAGGTGTTGTCCTGCAAAACCTTCCACGCGGCGATCGACTGGCATGCCAGAGGATCGTGCAGGTTTGATCCGGCCTGTCCAACGAATCCCTTTCAATGTCGCCGCCAGTGGCAGCTGGTTTCCCAGTGTTCCTGGGTTGGTCTGCCGGCGGCCGTGGCCCGCAGGGTGAATGAAAGGGATGATCGATTGATTCGAACGACGATGGAAGCCACGCCGGCTTCAGCGGCGATCGACGTTGGCCCGATTATTTCGGCGTCGCCCTGAATCGAAAATTCGACCGGTTGGCTTTCGGTCACGCACAATTGATTCGAGGCATCGAGCAAACGTGCATGGGCGATGACCACATCGGGTGCGCCCGCGGGCGCAAAAATTCCGTCCTCGGCGATTTCGAGGCTGAGTTTTGTGGGCGCCTTGGGCGTGGCGATCCGGTGCGTGGCGGCGGATTTTCCGGCCAGATATCCCACGGCAGTCAATTCCCCGGCGGTGAAACCGGGTAGGTCGAATACAAAGGGCGGATGAGGCAGGTATTGCGTGGTCCAAGCCCTGGCCGGACGCTGGCGGTCGACGGTTTTTCCGTTGAGTTGGAGCTCGACCTCCTCGCAGTTGCTGAACACGAAGACCCTCAGGTTGGAAGAGGGCGTCCAATGCGAGGCGATAAAAACAACCGGCCCGCCGCTCCATCCCGCACCTTGTTCACTGGGGTCCCGCTGACTGCGGTAGAAATGGAAGGAAAATTTAGGAAGCCGGAAAATGTCCCTCAGGCCGCAGGCGGCCCGGTTTGGATCGTAACCCCGGGCATAATCGAACATGGACCACTGCCCATCGAGCACCGCCGGTGATCCCAGGGTGTCGTTCAACGCGATGATGTGATTCAACACCTGCTGGCGAAGTCCGCGTTCGCCATCCTGCCGGCGTTTGCGGCCGTGACTCCACTGGTCGTAAAGGCCGGCGCCGGTTTTCTGGTCGAAACCGTGGTTGGAGGCGAAAAACTCCCAGTCTCCATATTCGGCGACGACGAGGGCCTTGTCCCCGTTTTGCCAGCGATGGATTTCACCATGTTGTCTCGAGTGGATGTAGACATCATAACGATCCTGCCAGCCGCAGCTGAAAAACTGGTCGCCAGGATATTCCTCGTGCCCGGCACGATGCAGCCGGGCCATGAACGCATCGTCCATGGTCGTTTCGTTCAGTGAGAGTTCCCAGAGCACCACGCAGGGGTGGTTGCGATCGCGCCGGATCAGTTCGCGAGTGTTGGTCTCACAGGCCGCCTGAAACTTGTCCCCACCCAGGAACTGCCAGCCGGGGATGGAGTTCATGACCACGATGCCCAATTCGTCACAGGCGTCCAGAAAATGGGGTGATTGCGGGTAATGGGAGAGGCGAACGTAATCAAATCCCGCCTCCTTGATCAGGCGGGCATCGCGGTGCTGGGCCGCGGGTGACAGGGCGTAACCCACATACGGATACTCCTGATGGCGGTTGGTGCCCCGCAGACGCATCCGGCGTCCGTTGAGGGTGAAGCCACCCGACCGGGAAAAGTGAATGCGGCGGATGCCGAAACGTTCCGTGCGCAAGTCGGTCGCGGTGCGACCGTCCTTGAGAATCGTGATCCTCGCTTCGTGGAGGAGGGGGGATTCGATCTGCCATAGCGCCGGACGCGGGATTTCCAGCTCAACGGTGAACCGGATCGAGGCCCCGGGAGCGAGATTTAGGATGTCGGATTTTCCCCGCGCCACGACTGCCGCATCACTTTTGATTTCGATCTCGCCCGTGAACGAAACGCTTTGCGGGCCGGAATTGCGGACATGAGCGGCGACGCTGATCGTCGCCGATTCCGGGGAGGCGGCGAGGGTGCGGATGAATATTCCGCCGCTGCCGGGGCTGGCTGCACCGACGGCGTCGGTGATGTGCAGGGGCGGGTAGCATCGCAGGGAAACGTCGCGATAAAGTCCGCCGTACCAGCAAAAATCCAGGTCGGCATACGGTTTGCCCGGAGGCACGTCGGGATTGTCACGATTGTCGAGAGTGAGGGCCAGTTCGTGCGGCTGACCGTCGCTGAGCGCGGCGGTGAGATCGATTTCGAAGGGAAGATATCCACCGGCGTGACGGCTGTGTTCGCGTCCATCGACCAGGACGACGGTGGAGTGCATCGCGGCTCCCACATGGAGAATGCAGCGCGCACCCGGTTCATTGAGCGGTCGGGAAAGTGTTCTCTGATATTCGCAAATGCCGAACCAGTGTTGCCGGCCATCCAGATCGGCGACGAAAGGACTGTGCGGAAGGTCCACGGTCGTCCAGACGTCGCCGGTGCCGGCATCGGTGAGCCGGCGAAAACGCCATTCGCGATCGAGAGGGATGAGGGTGGTCATGCAGCCGGCAAAAAATTTGTTTTATCAAAAATAAAACTCATTGAAAAATGGGATGCGAAAAACTGGCGGGTGACGGCTCGGGAAGAAACCGGGTGATAAGCTCCTTACCGCGTCGGGCCGGGTGTTCTTGGGACCGGCGGCGGTGGCGCTCCGGTTTTGCCGCGCCGGGCCTCCAGATCGTCCCGGATCGAATAAGCCTTTTCCTTGGTCAGCGGATAAAAACACAACAGACCGATGGCAAAAAGGGACCAGATGGTGATGGAGCCGGCGAGAATCAGGCGCATTCCTGTGATCGTGCCGGGGGCTTGGGGGCCGGAGAGATTGTTGTCGAAATGAACGAGCTTGAGTGCCATGCCTGCGCCAAAATAGGCGAGCGCATACCCGGTCTTTTGAATCCAGGAAAACAAAGCCCCGAGCATGCCTTCGCGACGCAGTCCATAGCGGTGCTCGTCGTCATCACAGACGTCGGCGAGCATCGAAACTGTGAGAAGATTCACCGCCGTCCACGCGGGTCCGCACAGAAGAGGATCAATCAGTATCCGCCACGGATTGCCCGGTGTGAAAATAAACCATTTGGCGATGCCACCGACAAAATTCAGCCCGAAGATGATGAACAGTGTATTTCGTTTGCCCAGCCGGTTGGCCATCCAGCTGATCGGGAAAATCGAGAGAATGCCCACGACGGCAAAGCCGGACGAAAGGATCGCCTTCCACTTTGTGCCGGCGCCAATGTCCCCGCCGTTCATGTGGTATACCAGGATGTAGTAGTCGATGTTGCTCGACAGCATTCCCGCCAGCACCTGGCAGATGGTGAAGCCGATCAGAATCAGGAACGAGCGGTTGCTGAAACAGGCTTTGAGTGCCGGTACCAGTCGGATCTTTTCCTGGTGGGCGGCCCGTTGGAATTGACGTTCCTGAACGAATAGCCCCGGAATCATTCCCGCGAGACCCATGGCGACGATGGCAACCGTCCAGCCCACCACCCGCATGCCGTGGAAAACAGAGGCGAAGACCGCCAGATTCGCCACCCAGAATACCCAGTTGTAGGTGAGTTCGCCGACCTTGCCGAAGAAAGTCCCGTAAGCCGACACACGGGTTCGCTCCTGATAGTCGGCCGTCATTTCATAGGTGAGACTCATCAGCGGCACGGAGAAAATCGAGAAGCAGGTATAGAACAGAAGGAGGGTGCCGACGAGGTAGGCGATGGTGGCGGTCTGGCTCAGCCCGGATGGCACCATCCAGATCGTCCCGAATGCAAGCGCCTGCAGGATTGCTCCGAGGATGATGATGGGTTTGCGCCGGCCGAAGCGGGACCGGCAGTTGTCGGAGATTTTGCCGACCAATGGATCCGTAATCGCGTCCCAAAAACGCGGGAGAGCCAGGACCAATCCCAGCAGCGCCGGGTCCACCTTGAGAACCATCTGATAGAACGGAATGGTCATGCTCTTGACGCCATTATCGCCATAAAACTTGGCGAGGAACCCGGTGCCCAAAGCCGTTTTTTCCCAGAAACTGACTTTATCTTCCGGTCTGGTTTCGCGGTTTGAAGGGGGTGTCATCGGAGGGCGGGGTGGGATGGCGGTTATTACCGTGAATCCAACGGGGTACGGTAACGAAAAGGAAGGGGTGAAGCGTAGTCCTGCAACTCGACAAGGGTGGGTTTGTGGATGTCACTTTTGGTCGAAATATCAAGGGTCTTATTTTATGTAAAAGAGTTTTATCATCGCCAGAGCGCTACTCTGTTGGGTAGCTTGTGGGATTGTCCAAGGTTGGACCAATGAGTCACACCGGCCTTGGAGCTACCAGCTTGTTCCAACCGCTTGGGATCGTGCCGGCTCTGCGTGATATCCTGAAAGCTCGACGAACGATGAAGCGATCGGAGCCCGGATTGATGCCGATGGATATAGCGGGGAAAGTGAAAGCAAATCCAGGACAGGTGGCCACGGCCCTGACCTGGGAGATTTTGCAGCGCAGGAAGACGACACGCCGGAGCCGGCTGGCTGGCACTGGGAGGAAACTTCATGGGACTGGAGCTTGGTAAAACTGTTTATTTTTTATTAGGTATATATCACTAATAGTAATACATTGATGAATAATATAAATTTGTTCATTGATCGGCTTCCGCTCGCGTGGCCAGCGGTGGCGACGTGACCGTTAAAGTTAACCCATACCAATAAAAGTCATGAAAACGTTATCCCGTCTGCTCGCGTTCGGCGCTGTGATTGCCGGACTTTGTGTTGCACCTCTCCATGCAACCGATGCCACCTACTCGCTCATTGGTAATCAGCCTGCAACCCAGCAACAATGGAGCCTGTCGATCCCTTCGACGCTCAGCGTTTCCGGCTCGTTGAGTGTAACCTTTCAAGCCGGGCACTCCGGCCTGGGGGCCATAATTCTTCAGCCCGCCGGCGGCGGCAGCTACGTTTATTCCCTCATGAAATATGGGGCGGGGACCCAGACGGGATCGAGTTCCACCTCCGGTATCGCCGCCGGCTCTTATACGCTTCAGGAAACGTTCTATGATGGAACGAATTTCTCGAGCAACGTGAACGCCAATATCTCCGCCACGATCAGCTGGTAATCGGGAATGAATCACGAAAAGGCGCTCCGGGACCGGGGCGCCTTTTCCATTTTCGATCTGCGACTAGGGAGAGGCGGGCTCCTGCTGCTCGATCACTGCCGCCATAAATGCGTCGAGCTGTTTGCCTTCGAGGACGCCAGACATCCGTTTGAGCAGGATGAGTTGAAAGGCGCGATGTTGTTGCTGGGTTAAATCGGCCAGCTGTTCCGGCTTGAGTGCACGAATATCCACTTTACTCGCTTCGCGGGTGGCGTCCTGCATCGCCGCGGCATAGGATTTAAGGAGGGAGTCTTCCAGGTCGCCGCTGACATCGACCCCATTTGACCGCATTGCGTTGGCAATGGTGGATACCGATTCCAAGGAGGCTCGTTCCCGTTCGAAGCTGTCCAATTTGGCGTAGTCCTGTTCCCCCATCATTTCACGCAGTCGAAGGTCGTTTTCGGTCCTCGTTTGGCTTAAGGCGTCGAATCTCGTTTGGATTCCGGCGGGGGTGAGGGGAGCGTCCGACTGCAAGGACAGGATCAGGCGCAGCTCGTTATCGGCCAAAAGTCTTTTAAGCGCTTCACGTTGCTCGGGCGACCAGTCCTTGAGCCGGGAAAAAAGCCGTCCATACCGCGCTTCCACCCGGAGAATGGCCTCATTGAATCGCGCGTTGCGCCAGGCGGAATCACGTCCAGGTGAAGCTGATGGTCCTGTTGCCTCTTCTGGAGCGGGCGGCGCTTGAACGGTTGAGTTAACCTGCTGATCAGGTGGCGGGGTTGCCATCACAGTTTTGGACTGATGAAGATTTTGCAGGGAGGTTAATTCGCCCTCCAATTTCCGAACTTTGTCCTGCAATCGCCCGGTCTCCCGATTCAACCAGATTATGATGGCGAGTGCGGCGGCCAGACCCGCGAAAAGGAATGAGCGTTGGTTTATTGGGGCCACGGCGGTTTTATTTCATTCGAGATCAGTCCGGGGTGGTGTCAGCAATCGTCCTTGATCTCAAAACCGGGTGCAGGGAAGTGGCCCAATCTTCAGCGCCGCTTCGTGAGGTATTGCGAATCAAACGGGAAGAGATTGGGCGGGGGTTTTAATATGGACGGGGGCGTTTGAGCAAAAGGGCCTCTGCGCGGGTGAGCTTACAGCTGGAGAGGAAGAGGATATTAAATTCTTTAGTAATACAAAAACATTCATTGTGTAAGAGTATTACTCTTCAAGTGTGTGGGGTCATCACTTCATTTAAGAGGCGCAGATACGGATTTTATAAAATTCCATGCACAACCGTAGGCATTTTTCTGTTGGCGGGATTTTTTTGATGAAGGGACCGCGGGTAAACTGGCGGACGCAAATCAACTGGCTTTTAATGATTCTGCTTGGCGGTCTGATTTCCGCCTGCTCGGACAAGCAAGCCGGGGCAGGAAAATCATTATCTTCGGGAGCGACCGGCGGGCTCAGGTCCGCATACGTGGGCGACGATGCCTGCGCCAGTTGTCACCAAAACCGGGTGGACTCTTATCATCACACGGCTCACGCGCTCACCTCCCAAATCGCGTCCCCGGCTTCCATCAAAGGCAGGTTTACCTCGGGAGATAACATTCTTCGCACGACCAACCCGAATCTTTATTTTGTCATGGAGGCCGGAGCGCAGGGTTTGACCCAAACAGCGTTTATCCGGACATCTCCCACCGAGGTGATGAATCGGGCTGAACCGTTCGATCTTGTTATCGGATCCGGGCGGAAAGGGCAGACCTATTTGTTTTGGGATCACACCAAGCTCAACCAGCTGCCCGTGTCGTATTGGACTGAATTGGGCGAGTGGGTGAACAGTCCCGGCTACAATGACGGAACAGCGGATTTCGAACGACCGATCGCGCCCCGCTGCCTGGAATGTCACGCGAGCTCATTTGTTTCCCAGGCACCTCCGGGAAACTCCTACGATCGCTCCAGTCTTAAACTGGGCATTTCCTGCGAAAAATGCCACGGCCCCGGTGGCGAACATGTCGCACGCTATCGTTCCTTCTCTCCGCCACCCACGATCGCCACGGCTGCCATCATCAATCCGGCCAGACTGCCGCGAGACCGGCAAATGGATGTGTGCGCCCTTTGCCATGCCGGCATTGGCCAGTCAACCGCACCAGCGTTGTCATTCAAGCCTGGGTCGGTGCTGGCGAAATCGCTCCGCTTTCCGAAGCTGGAATCAAATTCCCATATCGACGTACACGGCAGTCAGGTGCAACTGCTGGAGCGAAGTCGCTGTTTTCAATCCAGTCCGTCGATGACCTGTGCGACGTGTCACGACGTTCATGCTCTGCAGCGTGATCCCGCCGCCTTTTCCGCGAGTTGTCTGAGTTGTCACAAGGTGGAGGCGTGCGGCGAATTTCCCAAGCTGGCTCATGCGATCGACCGCCAATGCGTCACCTGTCACATGCCGCTGCAGGAGACGGCGCAGATTGTGATTTCGGGAAACAACGGCCGCAAGTTGCAGCCCAAGGTACGCAATCATCAGATTGCGATTTACCCTGACGTTCACCTGCCTGATTAAAATCAGAGGCCGGCTGACCTCTAAAACCGGGCCCGCAATTCCGTGGGAAGCAGTCTCATCGCCAGTTCGCGCAATTTCGGATCAGGCAGGTCCATCGCGTAGGCCTTGCTCAAGGTCATCAGGCGATACAGCGACAGGGTGGTGAGCGAACGAATGCGGGCCTCGTTGATCGTTTTCAGACAAATCCGCAATTGTTCCCTGGAGAGATCCTCGCGGTTAGCCTGGGCGAGCACCACGGCCAGACTCACGCGACGGTCCCAAACCAACAGCCGGTCGGATCCGCTGTCGAGGCCGGCCCGCAATGCGTCGAAAGTCTTCGAAAATGCTTCATGGTTCGCCCGGGCTTTTTCGATTTCCGCCAGCGCGACCAGCGCTCCCAAGTCGGTGGGATAGCGTCGCAGCAATTCGGCGGTCGGTGCGAGCAACTCGGGTCTCTTGGTTTCGATAAAATATTCCGCCAGCCGGCTGAACGCGAGCGCCCGGTTGGTGTCGTCCGTCACTTCGAGGATGGCCACTGACTGATCCTCGAATCCCGCGACCGCGGGCAGTGCGTAGGGCACCGGCTTCAACCACGGGGGCAGGGCCCAATGGTGCAACGCCGAGAGAAATGAGTCGTCAGGATTGGGCAGAGTCCAGCGAACAAACTCATCGAGATCGGAATCCCAAGAGGGGAGAATGATGTGAGTGACGCCGTGCTGGTGAATCAAATCCAGCGCCTGGTCCGCCGAGGTGGCCGTGACGATCCGGATGGTGGAGGTCAGCCCTTCGCGATTCTCCCAGTTGGCCGTTCCCAATCCGCGCAATCCGCCGTGGAAGCACCAACTCGTCGTGCGATCCGGCGGGGCAAGAATCACCGCCGGGCCATTTTTCGCGTGATCACTTAGCCAGTGGGCGAGTCCGCGTTCAATGAGCGACTCCACTTCAAGCCGGCTGAACGCGCCCGTGGAGCCATTTCTGACCGGCGTCAGCAGCTGGACCGCACCGGGGAGAAAAAAAAGTCCGGCGCATCCGGCCCACAACCAACGGCGGCTGGGCGAATCGATG